>JAGOYM010000016.1:6513-23554 GCA_018059165.1 Leptotrichiaceae bacterium
TATTACCTTAAAATTCTTTTACTTCTATTTTTACTATTTTCTTATCTTTTTTTGCCACAGAAGATACTAATGTTCTTAAAGATGTTATTACTCTTCCATTTTTTCCAATTATTTTACCCATACTTTCTTTTTTTACATTTACTAATATGTTAATAAATTTCCCTTTTTCATTGCTTTCTATTGTGTAATCACCTGTATCATCTAACAAATTTTCCATCCAGAAATCTGTCATTTCAAAATATCTACTCATTATTTTCTCCTCGTTTCACATTTATTCTACAAAATTCCTAACCATTCACGTTTTTCTAATATCTCAATCATTATTCCTTCTCGTTGAAGCTTTGATAATAATCTATCAACATCATCTAAAAAATAAATTGAAGTTATTATTTTGACAAGGCCTGCATGACTGTCAAGCGTTCTTACATTTCCTAAATCTTCACATGCTTCAAAAATCTTATTTATGAAATCAATGTCTGATCTTTTCGTTTGTATTATATATTCCCAACTTTTCATTGTTTCTCCAATAATTCAATAAAATTTATAAACTCTTGTACCGAAAATTCTTCAGTTCTTGTTAATCTTTGTTTCCCCATTATTTCTAATGTATTTGCAACTTTTTCTTTTGAATAACCAAGTGATAACATATTATTTGTTATACTCTTTCGTTTATTTGAAAATGCTGCTTTTAAGTATTTAAAGTACTTTTCTTCTGTTATTTGACTAATATATTTATCATCATTTAGCACTTTTATTTTCAGAAATGCTGAGTCGACTTTTGGAACTGGAGTAAACATTTCTTTTTTTACAGTAAATAAATACTCTGCTTCAGCGAAAAATTGAACTGAATGGGTTAATATACTCATATTTTTACTATTTGGTTTTGATGCAATCCGTTCTGCAACTTCTTTTTGAACCATTAAATATATTTCACTAATATTGCTTCTAAATTCTAAAAGTCTACTTATAATTGGAGATGTTATGTAGTATGGTATATTTGCAACAACTTTAATATTCTTTTTTCCTTCTACAATTTTATTAAGATCATATGCTAGAAAATCTTCATTTATAAGCTCAAAATTGTCATTATCCCCAAATTTTTTAGTCAAAATGGGTATTAGTCCTTTATCAATTTCAAATGCTGTAATTTTTTTTGATTTTTTTATTAGAATATCTGTTAGAAACCCTAGTCCTGGACCTATTTCAATAACTTCTGTCTCATCAGTTAATGAAGCACTCTCAATAATTTCTAAAAGCAAATTATTATCTTCTAGAAAATTTTGACCATATTTCTTCTTTGCATTATAGTTTGTTTCTTCTGATTTATTTATAAATTTACTCAACCGGTTCTCCCATAACAGCAATGTAAGGTATATTTCTATATTCTTGTTTGTAATCTAATCCATATCCTAAAACGAATTCATCAGGAATTTCAAATCCTACATATTGAACTTCAATATCTGCTTGTCTTCTTTCCTTCTTATCCAGTAATGTACATAGCGAAACTGATTTTGGCCCTCTTCCACCTAGCATTTTTAAAACTTTCTTCAATGTTAATCCAGAATCAATAATATCTTCTACAACAAGTATGTTTTTACCCATTATGCTTCCTTCTAAATCCTTAAGTATTCTAACTTCTCTTGATGTTTCAAATTCATCTCCATAGCTTGATATCTCCATGAAATCAATTGTTAAAGGTATTTTTATTTCTCTTATTAAATCTGCCATAAACAGCAAAGAACCTTTTAATAAACCTACAACTATAAGTGTTTCATCAGTATTTTTGTAGTCATTTGTTATTTGTTCTCCTAATTCTCGTATTCTTTTTTGTAGTGTTTCTTCGTCTATTAACTTTCTACAAATACCATATTCCCAATCTCTTTTCATTTTCTCAGCTCCTTATTTTATTTTTCTAGATTATTTTATAGATTATATCATTAAATATCCTAATTTTCAAGCATATTAAGGCAATTGCGTTTTGACTCTATTTATGATATTATATTTGTGGACATTACTAATTATAAAAGGGGTAGATATGAGTACGAAATTTAAACCTAATTTTTTAAAAATTACAATTATAACGCTTTGCCTTCTCACACTATTAACAATAGGTAGAGGAGTTTTTTATAGACATTTTTTCAATACACAGCTTACCACAATTCCTGATGTTACATCACTCAATAAAAATGATGCTGTCGATTACTTAAAGAAATCAGGATTGAAAATTAAAGTTATTAGTTCGAAGACTGAAAAAGTGGGACTTAATCAAGTATTCATACAATTCCCTACAGGTGGTAGAGTTGTGAAAGTCAATAGAACTATTCAAATTTGGGTTAATAATGGTGAGGGACAAGAAGTTCCTAATATTGTTGGACTTGAATTACTTGAATCCCGTTCTAAGCTTCAAGGTGAAAATATACAAATCCAAAAAATTGATTATTTACCTTCTAATCAAAAATACAATACAATTCTAGGTGTATATCCAGCACCAGGAACAAAATTAGAAATAAATCAAAAAATAAGTATACTTGTTTCTTCTAGAATGGTTACAGATCCATCTGTTATGCCAAATTTAATTGGATTAGATATAAATGATGCAAGAGTTTTACTTGCTCAAATAGGATTAACTGTTAGTACTATTAACAATGGTAGCGATGCTACATTACCTATAAACACTATTATTTCAACAAATCCAACACCTGGGGCAAAAGTTGTAAAAGGACAAAAAATCACAATAATTGTGAATTCTGGTGTAGTTCAACAACAACAAGGACCTAGTGTTGAACAAATAATTAATGAGACAAATCAAGAAATCAACAATAAAGACATTGAAACTATAATAGATGATACGTTAAAGAAAATTGATGAAAAAGAGACTGATAAAAACACCACACCTACTGCTCCTGCAACTCCGGATACACCAAAACAGTAGAGATTAGAGGATAAATTATTAAAGGAAAAATTATTAGAAAAATAAAAGGTTTTTATTACGTTTTACCTGAAGGCAAAACAGACAATGTCAATGACTCTTACGAATGTAAACTAAGAGGTATCCTTAAAAGAAAAAATGACAAATTGAACTGTATTATTGGTGACTTTGTTGAGTTTGATGAGGATGAAAGAGTCATTACTAATGTGCTTGAACGTTCTAATATATTAGAGAGACCACTGATATCTAATGTCGATTTTCTTGGAATCACATTTTCTATAGAATCTCCTAACTTTGATATTGTTAATTTTCAGAAAGTTATGATCAATTCATTTTCTCAAAATATAAATCCTATACTTATTTTGACTAAGATTGATCTAGTTACTGTAGATGAATTGAGCTCTTTCATAGAGAATCTTAATTCTATTTTCAATGGTATGTTTGAAATCTTTCCGATATCAATTGAAACAAATCAAGGAATATCTGAATTAAGAAAATATTTATTGAATAAAACTACTATTATAACAGGACCAAGCGGTGTTGGCAAATCTACATTAATAAACTTATTAGTTGGAAATGAAGTTCTAGAAACTAATACTGTAAGTAGAAAAACAGAACGAGGACGTCACACTACTACAGAAAGCCGATTTTTCAAATTAGAAAACGATACTACTTTCATAGTTGATACACCTGGATTTTCAACTCTGGATTTTCCAAAATTATCACAAAAAAAAGATCTCGATTCACTTTTTCCAGATTTTACTAAATATATAGAAAACTGTAAATTTCGAGATTGCATTCATATTAATGAGCCTAATTGTGCTATTAAACTTGCTGTTGAGAAAGGTGAACTCCCGCAAGAAAGATACGATTTTTACATATACTCTATGAATCAAATTTTCAAATAATAAGGAGATACTTTATGGAAAAGAAAATAATTATAGCACCCTCTCTTCTTGCAGCAGACTTTAGTATTCTTAAGGAAGAGATTACAAATATTGAAAATGCTGGTGCTGAATATTTACATTTAGATGTAATGGATGGCAACTTTGTGCCGAATATTAGTTTTGGACCCGTTGTCATAAAATCACTTAGAGCACATTCTAACTTGATTTTCGATGTACATTTGATGATTGAAAATCCTGATAAATATGTTGCTGACTTTGTAGATGCTGGCGCTGACATAATATGTGTTCACGTTGAATCAACAAAGCATCTTAATCGAACTATTCAACTTATTAAATCTTACAAGAAAAAAGTTGGCGTTGCACTTAATCCGTCAACATCTCTTGATACTATTAAGTATGATTTAGATAATATTGATATGGTTCTTATAATGACTGTTAATCCTGGATTTGGTGGACAGAAGTTTATTCCACAAATGTTACAAAAAATAAAAGAACTTAGAAAAATCGCACCTAACATTGATATCCAAGTTGATGGCGGTATTAATGATGAAATTTCAAAATTAGTTATTGAAGCTGGTGCAAATGTTCTTGTCGCAGGATCATATGTGTTCAATGGAAATTATAAAGATAAAATAGATTCTCTTAGACCATAAATAAAATAAAACAAATGGAGGTTATTATGTATTCTGCAATTGAAATTCTATTAGATGAGTTTTATAAAACTTACTATAAAATAGAAGAAATAAATCTGAATCAAGTTATAAAATGTCTTACTACAACTGAATTACATGTTATAGAGGCTATTGGTGAAGAGTCACTTACGATGAATGAATTATCTGATAAATTAGGAATAACTATGGGAACTGCTTCTGTTGCTATTAATAAACTTTCGGATAAGAACTTTATTGATCGTGAACGTTCTGAAGATGACAGACGAAAAGTATATGTTAAACTTGCCAAAAAAGGACTGTTAGCATTTAAATACCATGGTAATTTTCATACAAATATTCTTGAGAAAATAACTACACAAATCCCAGCTGATAAAATGAATACATTTTTAGAAGTTTTTGGATTGATGGTTAAGAATCTTGATAAAGTTAAAAAAGATATACAACCAGAAACTATTATGAACTTTGAAATTGGTGATATTGTTCAGGTTTCTTCAATTAAAGGAAGTCCTGCAATTAAGAAATATCTTAATGAAAAAGGTGTTCATACTAAGTCAATTATAAAAGTAAATGAAAAAAATAAACATATAATCGTTCTTCTTATTGACGGAGACGAAAAGATAATAAATGTTGAAGATGCAAGTGACATTATGGTTATAAGAAATTACGTATAATAAAAGGCAGTCTCTTGGCTGCTTTTATTTTATTATAATACCGAAAAGGAGTTTTTGAAATGTTGTATATTGATGGAATTGGAATATCATTTTTAATAAAAGAACTAAAAGAAAAGGTTTTAAATTATAGACTTACAAAGATTCATCAATATGATAAATCTTCTCTTACACTATATTTTGGAAAACAAAATTTGCTTTTCCAAGTAAAAGATAATCATTCTATTGTCTATGTGAAAAATGAAAAAGATACTAATACAGATTTTCAATCAAAATTTTTATTATCTCTCAAAAAACACATTCTCAATTCCATATTAATAGATATTAGACAAGAAGGATTTGATAGAATTATTTACTTTGATTTTGAAAAGCTAAATCAATTTGGAGATATAGAAAAATACACTTTGATTTTTGAAATCATGGGTAAATCTAGTAACATATTCTTAACAGAGACAAATAAAATACTCAATATGCTTTCTTTCTCATCATTGGATCAAGGGAATAGAATATTAATGACAGGTGCTTATTATGCTCTACCATTTGAAACTAGTAAAACCAGTCCTATGAAATTCAATAATGAGAACTTTATTTTTGAGTCAGTTGAGGACTTAATGTCTAAAATTGAAGGTGTTGGTAAACATTTTGCTGTTTCAACATACAATAATTTTGATTTATTCGAAAAAAATCTTAATGTGTATAAACCTACTTTGTACATTATTAATAAAGGTAACACAAAGCAGGAAATAGCCTCTTACAATGAATTTTCAACTTTTGAGGAGCAATATGTAACTAAAGTCTCTTTTGACTCTTTAAATGCACTTTTAAATGAATATTTCAAATTGACTATTACTACAAGTATATCAGATGACAAAAAGAAAACATTACTGAAGTATATTGAAACACAAATAAAGAAAAATAATAAGATTCTGAAAAACATAAGTGTTGATATTGAGTCTAATAAAAATAATGAGAAAATAAAGCAAACAGCTGATATACTTGCTGCAAATATGCACGCATTGAAGATGGGATTATCTGAAATAAATGTATATGATTTTTATGAGAATAAAGATAGTATTATTCAACTTAATCCACTGAAGTCTCCAAAAGAAAATTTGAATATCTATTATTCTAAATATAACAAAGCTAAACGTACTATTGATATATTAGAGGAGCGTACACTAACAATAAAATCAGAACTTGACTATTTAGAGGAAATGAAACTTTATGTAGAGAAAGAAACTGATTTTATAGGATTGGAAGAGATTGAGACTGAACTCAAAATACAGACTAATAAAAGAAAAATTAAGCTTAATAAACATAAGAAAAGGGAATTGCTAAGTTATGAATATAATGATCATAAGATTTTAGTAGGACGAAATAATAAAGAAAATGATGAAATTACATTCTCAAAAGGCCAATTTTCTGATATTTGGTTACATATTAAGAATTTACCAGGAAGTCATGTGCTAATAATAAAAGGAAATTCTAAAATAGATGATGATACATTGCTACATGCTGCTAAATTAGCTGCTGAATTTTCAAAAGCTTCACCTGGTGATAAAGTCACAGTTGACTATTGTGAAAAAAGATTTGTAAAGAAAATAAAAGGTGGAAAACTAGGAAATGTAACATATTCTGGTAATAATTCATTAACTTTGATTGTTTAGCTATCATTTAGAAGAATAAAAATTGAAAAAAATTTTTCATAATGATTGACAAAATTCTGAAACTATTGTAGAATTCATTATATTAATAATATAATTATACAATTCTAAGGAGGAACATTATGGCTAGTAAAACTGTAACTATGACAAACCCAACTGGACTACATACAAGACCGGGTGGAATATTTGTAGCAAAGGCTAAAGAATTTGAAAGTGATGTTTTCGTTGAAAATGATGGAAAAAAAGTAAACGGGAAATCTTTATTAAAACTTTTATCTATAGGGATAAAAAACGGATCAGAAATAACAGTTTATGCTGAAGGTGCAGATGCTGATAAAGCTGTTGAAGTTTTAGGTGACTTATTAGCTAACATAAGAGATTAATTATAACTTTAAAAGGCTGTCAAATGACAGCCTTTTTTTATACATGCTATTTTATTTTTCTCTTTTTTCTAATATTGCTTCTATCCAACCACTGAATAATGGGTGTGGATTTGTAGGTCTACTTTTGAATTCAGGATGATATTGTACAGCTATAAAATATGGATGATTTTCTAATTCAACTGCTTCCACATATTTACCATCTGGGGAAGTTCCAACTATTTTCATTCCATTTTTTTCAAATACTTCTTTATATTTATTGTTAAATTCAAATCTGTGTCTATGTCTTTCACTAATTTCTTTTTCATTGTATAGCTGAGAAATTTTACTTCCTTCTTCCAAAAGACATGGATATGCACCTAGTCTCATTGTTCCTCCCATATCTTCTATCCCTTCTTGTTCAGCCATCAAACTTATTATAGGATATGGTGTTTCTTTATCAAATTCTGTTGACGTAGCTCCCTCGTATCCAAGAACATTTCTTGCAAATTCTATTGTTGCAGTTTGCATTCCAAGGCATATTCCTAAAAATGGGATTTTATTTTCCCTTGCATATCTAATTGCTTCTAATTTTCCTTCTATTCCTCTATCCCCAAATCCACCGGGAACTAATATTCCTTCGTAATTTTTCAGACTTCTAACATCGATGTTTTCTGCTTGTAGATATTCTATCTCAACTTTTGTATCTTTGTTGAATCCTGCATGCTCTATTGACTCATTTATACTCATATATGCGTCTTTTAATTCTACATATTTCCCAACAACTGCAACTTTCATAATTTTCTTAGGATTTTTGAATTTCTCAATCATTTTTTTCCATTCTGCAAGTGATGGTTTTTCTGCTGTTAACCCTAAATATTTACACGCAACATCTGCTAATCCTAATCTTTCCATTGTTAATGGAATTTCATATAATATTTCTGCGTCATTTGCTTCTATTACTGCTTCTTCTTCAATATCACAAAATAATGAAATCTTTTTCTTTATATTTTGATCAACCATGTGTTCGCTTCTAAGTACAATTATATCAGGTGATATCCCTAAGCTTTGAAGCATCTTGACACTGTGCTGTGTAGGCTTCGTTTTTAGCTCTCCTGCTGCTTTTAAATATGGAAGCAATGTTACATGTATATATAGAATATTATCTCGTCCTGCCTCTTTTTTGAACTGTCTTATTGCTTCTATAAATGGATCACTTTCTATATCTCCGATTGTCCCACCTATTTCAGTTATAACTATATCTGAATTACTTGCATCTCCAGCTCTTTTTATGTTTTCTTTTATTTCATCAGTAACATGAGGTACTATTTGCACTGTTCCACCTAGAAACTCACCTCTACGCTCTTTAGAAATTACTGTAGACATAATTCTTCCTGTTGTCAAATTATTATATTGAGTTAAGTTCTCGTTTATGAATCTTTCGTAATGCCCTAAATCTAAATCTGTTTCTGCTCCATCATCTGTTACGAATACTTCACCGTGTTGGTATGGACTCATTGTTCCTGGATCAACATTTATATATGGATCAAATTTTTGTATAGTTACTCTGTAACCTCTTTCTTTTAATAATCTTCCTAATGATGATGCTGTTATTCCTTTTCCCAGTGATGATACTACTCCACCTGTTACAAATATATATTTTCTTGCTGCCTTGGTATTACTTTGCATCTTTATCTCTCCAATCTTAAATAAATTTTGTAAAATTAAAAAGGCGAAAAAAAAAATATTTTCGCCTTTCTAGACAATTCTCTTATAATTATTTATTATTTTTTGTATTAACTATTTAACTACTGCTTTTTTATATGCATTTTCTGAACCAAATACTGTTTTGATTTTATCCATATAATAAGCTTTCATGTATTCTTTTGCAGGTGTTAAATATTTTCTTGGATCAAATTCACCTGGGTTAGTTCCAAAAACTTCTCTTATTCCTGCTGTAAATGCTAATCTTCCATCAGTATCAACGTTTATTTTTGCTACTGCTGATTTAGATGCTGCTCTTAATTGCTCATCTGGTATTCCAATTGCATCTGCAATTTTTCCACCATATTGGTTAATTAAGTCAACGAATTTTTTAGGTACTGATGATGAACCATGTAATACAATTGGGAATCCTGGTATTCTTGTTTCTATTTCTTTTAGAATATCTAATCTAATAACTGGATTATCCCCAGGTTTGAATTTATGTGCACCATGTGAAGTTCCTATAGCTATTGCTAATGAATCTACACCTGCTTTTTTTACAAATTCTTCAACTTCATCAGGTTGTGTATAGATGTGAGCTTCTGCAACTACGTCATCTTCTACTCCAGCTAATACTCCTAATTCTGCTTCTACTGTTACATCGTTTTGGTGTGCATAATCTGCAACTTCTTTTGATTCTCTTATATTTTCTTCAAATGAATGATGCGAAGCATCTATCATTACTGATGAAAACCCATAATCGATACAATCTTTACATGTTGCAAGATCTGGACCATGATCTAAATGTAATGCTATAGGTATGTTAGAATCTACTGATTTAACATATTCTGTAGCTGCTTGTGCTAAGAAAGGAACCATTTCTTTTCCTATATATTCTCTTGCACCTTTTGATACTTGTAAAATTACTGGTGAACCCATTTCAGCACATGCTTCAACGATAGCTTTTAATTGCTCTAAGTTATTAAAGTTAAATGCTGGTACTGAATAACCTTCTTTATTTGCTTTTGCAAACATTTCTTTAGTGTTACTTAGTCCTAAATCTTTAAAATGATATTTCATTTCATAGCCTCCTAAGAATTTTATATTATAATTATTTGTTTATAGATTTATATTATCACCTTTTTTGAATAAAATCAAGTACATAATAGAATTTTGTTACTTTATTCTGTTCTTTTCTATGAATTCATCTATTGTTCCCTCATTCAATGTGTTTTTATCAGTAAACCCGTCTATCCCAGCTACTCTTCCTCTACTCGAATATTGCCAAATTGACCATTCTTTATCTTCTGGTAATTTAGGATAGAACTTCTTATCACTTATCCATATAGGGTTTTCAGAAAACTCACCTTTCACAAACGAATTATATGTTTTATATGTAACGTATAAAATAACTCTCTTTTTATAATAATTTTCAAGAATATCAATCATATCTTTCAGTTCTTTATTTACTTCTGCTCTTAAATATTTTGATGATATTTCAATATCAATAACAGGTGGAATAGAGTTGTCTATATTAGGAACTTTACTTATGTAGTACTCTGCTTGATCTTTTCCAGAACTTGTCATTGTAAAAAAATGATATGCTCCTACTTTAAGTCCATTTAATTGAGCATTTGTCCAGTTGTAGAAAAAATCCGTGTCTAGGAAATCCTTTCCTTCTGTTGCTTTCATTATTACAAATTTATATTTTTTGTTATCTACCTGTTTCCAATTAATCCTTATTTGATGATGCGATATATCAATTCCCTGTTCTTTGTAACGCATTGCTAAAGTATCAGTTGGATAATAATATCCTGTAACTCCCAGCAGAATAAATACTAAAATCATAGACGATAGTACAACAATAAATTTTACTAGTTTTTTCATTTTATCCCACCACTTTCTGCATATTTATCTTTATTTTTCTATGACTTCTTTTCCAATATAAGGAACTAAAACACTCGGAACTTTTATACTTCCATCTTCTTGTTGATAATTTTCCATTATAGCTAGTAATGTTCTTCCAATTGCTAATCCTGAACCATTTAGTGTATGTACATAGTAACTCTTCCCGTCATCCTTTGATCTATATTTTATCATTGCTCTTCTTGCTTGAAAATCTTCTGTATTTGAACAAGATGAGATTTCTCTATATTTATCTTGACTTGGTACCCATACTTCTAAATCATACGTTTTTGCGGCTCCAAATCCTATATCGCCACTACATAAAGATAGTAATCTATATGGTAATTCTAATTTTTGTAATATTTTTTCAGCATTTCCTACCATTTTTTCAAGTTCATCATAAGAATTTTCTGGCTTAACTAACTTTACCATCTCAACTTTATTGAATTGGTGCTGTCTTATTAGACCTTTCACATCTTTTCCATGTGATCCGGCTTCTTTTCTAAAACATGCTGTAAATCCACAGTAATATTTAGGTAATTCCTCTTCTTGCAAAATTTCTCCATTATGCAAATTTGTTAATGTAACTTCTGCTGTTGGTATAAGATACATTTCTTCACCTTCTATTTTATATGCATCATCTGAAAACTTAGGTAGTTGACCTGTCCCGATCATCATTTCTTTTTTTACTAATTGAGGTGTTAATATTTCCTCATATCCATGTTCTGATGTATGTGTGTCTAGCATGAAATTTATAAGTGCTCTCTCTAATTTAGCTGCTCCACCTTTATATACAGTAAATCTTGATCCACCTAATTTAGAACCTCTCTCAAAATCAAGAATTCCTAAATCTACTCCTAATTCATCATGCGATTTTGGAGTAAATGTAAACTTCTTAGGCTCTCCCCATTTTTTTATTTCAATATTATCTTCTTCACCGCTACCTGTAGGTGTAGAACTGTGCAGCATATTCGGTATTGTTAATAACATATACTCTTGTTTCTTATCAATTTCAGAAAGTTGCTCATCCAAATCTTTTATTTGTCCACTTATTTTTTGCATTCTATCCATTAATTCAGTTGTATCTGTTCCCTCTTTTTTATACTTTCCTATTAAGGCACTCGAATCATTTCTTTCTTTTTTTAATACTTCTACTTCTTGTAATAATTCTCTTCTCTTAACATCAAAACTTAATAGCTCATCTACATTATAATCACTATTTCTCTTTTTTAAGTTCTCTTTTACTAATTCTATATTTTCTCTAACAAATCTCATTTCTAACATTTAATTCCTCCATATTTTGTTTATTTATATAAATTCTTTTCAATAATATAATTGTAAACTTCTCTTGGTATCAATTGTTCAATACTATATTTATTTTCTAATTTATTTCTTATTTCTGTCGCTGATACATCCAAATATGGTGCTTTCAATAATTTCATTTTAGGAAGTAAATCAACACTGTGACCTCTTCGCGAATAAACTATAACATTTGATATTTCTAGTATTTTATTGTGGTTTTGCCAAAGATGAAAGCTCTCTGCTGCATCACCACCTATTATTGTATATAATTCATTCACACCATATTCGTTATTTATATCTTCTATAATATCTAGAGTATCTCGTACTTCTTTAGATACTATCTCTTTATCAAATACTTCAAATTGTTTGTTATCTTTAACTGCTAACTTTACCATTTCAAGTCTATATTCTGGGGCTTCTAACTCTTCCAATGACTTATGAAATGGTTTATATAGTGGCACCCATATTATCTTATCTAGCTTTTCTTTTTCCAAAATCCACTTTGCCACATTAATGTGACCGTTATGGATCGGGTTAAAGCTACCGCAGTAAACACCTATTTTCATTTATTTAACCCTCTAATTCTTGTTATTTTGTAAATATTCTAATATTATTTGTTTTGTTGTTGAAAGTTCTAACGTCGTTTCCTGTAGATTTTTAGCTAGTTCCAATTTTACATTCTCATTTATTTTGCTATTTTTTATTTTGTTATCATAAATTTTATGATAAATAAAATTATATAGACTATCTAATCTTTCTTCTGTAAAATGTTTTATTTCCTTCACAGAATCATAATAAATATAGTCATTTCTCGATTTAACAAAATAATTTATAATATTCTTGATCAACTCAATAGAGTATCCATTATCATTATAAATAATTTCACATAAATACGTTTTTATAAGTTTATTAGTATCTTTTGATATGATTGAATATTTGTACATTAACTCAAAAAATATTTGTGCATCTCTAATTACAAGTTCATTCCCTAATTTCAATGAATGTATTTTATCTTGATTCAATAGTGTTCTCCAAAATCTCTCTTTCAATAATTCAATTTCTATTTTGGACTGTCGTTCTATTTTTTTTTCCTGTGATTTGTATGTTTGTAAAGATTCTTTTTTGATTATCTCTTCGATTTCTAATTTCTTTTCATCATTCAAACTACCATTTTTTTTATATTTGTAATAAATATATCCTAATTCTATTATATATGATGGCTCTCTTCTCTCAATCATTAAGTCATCATTTACTTTTAAATACTTTCTCTTTTCAAATTTATTTTTATTTTCTTCTAAAAATATTTCATATGTTTCTTCAATTTTTATTCCATTCAACACTTATTCACCTTGCTTTTCTTTATATTTTATTGTATAGTAAATTCCATTTTCAAAACTAGTAAATTATCAATTTTTTTATTAATCTTAACAATGTCTTTTTCTGTTGTTATTACATAGTCGTAATCTTTTGACTCACTTATTATTTCTTCGATTTCTTCAGTCGAATAAATATGGTGATCCGTAAACATTATATCTTTAATTGATAACGGTTCTAACCGTTCAACTGTCTGATAAAAAACTTTAGGATTTGCTATTGATGAAAAAAGAAGTATATTTTTGCTCTTTATTACTGATAAATCATATGCATTTTGACTTTGATCATAAAAACTTTTTTCAATATATTTGCTTAAAAATATTTCTTTGTTGTATTTTTTTAATCTATCCAATATTGATTTTAGTTCTTCTTTATTTATATAATTTGACTTTGTTACTACAATTTTGTCTGTTCTTTTTATTTCTGATAAAGATTCTCGCAATCTTCCTTTTGGAAGATACTCATCTCCACCAAATGGGTTTGTCGCATCAACTAAAAGAACATTCTCTGTTTTCTTTAACTTTCTATGTTGAAATCCATCATCCATAATTATAACTTTAACATCAAACTTCTCTTTCAGTAGCTTTGCTCCTTTATATCGATCTTTTGATACTACAACCGGTATATTTAGGTTCAATGCATGAAAATACGCCTCATCCCCCGATTCAATTGGTGTACAATGTATTTTATCATAGTCTCTTACTAGAAATGGATTTTTATCTCTTTTCCCTTTGTAACCTCTACTCAAAATACCTACTTTTTTACCTTCTAATATATATTTATTCGCATAGTATTGCACTGCTGGTGTTTTCCCTGCGCCTCCAACAACAATATTCCCTACACAGATAATTTCAGTATCCTCTAGTACTTTCTCTTTTAGTATTTTACAATCATAAAGTCTATTTCTTATATAAACTACAATTCCATATATAATTGAAAGGAATTTCATTGTTTTACCTCACTTCTAATGCTTAATATCTTCTTCTAGATTATTATATATTTCTTCAATTCGCCTAAATCTATTCCTAATTCCTGATTTTGATATATTCATAGTCTCACCTAATTCTTGTAGTGACATATCAATATTTTCTATTCTAGCCTTTGCAGCATCTCGTAAAACTGCTGATAAATTGTTAAGTCCGATCTCATCATCTATCTTCTGAATCATTCGTAATTGCTTTTCAGATGTTGATATTTTTTTAGTTTCGTTAGCTATTTCCCAATTCATATTTCTATTTATTTTATTTCTTATTTCTTTATTTATTGTCGTCTCTTCAAAATCAAAAAAAGTATTTAACCCACCAATCATATAAATAATATCCATAATATCTTCTGAATTTCTCATATAAACTAAACTTTTAGATTTTTTATCTGTTTGAAACACTCTTTTTCCCATTTCTTTGAATAAATAGTAAAGAAATGTTGCTGCATCTTCTGTATCTACAAAGAAGTCTAATGCATAGCCTTTAATGGGCGCTCTTACATATCCACAACTAAAGAAAAATCCTCTGATTATTCCTTTTATTTTTTCTTCACTTTTTACTACTTCAAAATTTTTATGCGAAAATAATTTTTTTAAGAAATTTGTGAATTCTTCTTTTTCACTTTTTCTATATTGAATGACAATCTCATAAACATTATGAATTCCTAGCTTCTTACTTGTTAAATATCTAATTTGAATATTTAATTTTAAAATTTTCTTCAAATGTGAATAAACACGTTTTGCAAGTGAAGTATTCTCCGTACTGAAATATACTTCTTGCTCTGTTATATAGGCTTTAGAAATAAATACTCCGAATAATTCTGCATATATCTCGTCAATTTCAGTTATTTCTATATTAAATAGTTCTTCTTTTAACACTGATGAATAAGACACCTTACCTCCATTTCAACTATTTTACTAGTTATTTATGAGTGTTCCATTTTCATATTCTTTAATAGAAATCACTAATTTATTTTTATCGTAGAATTTCCATTTTCCTGAACGTTTATTGTCAACTAATGTCCCTTCGAAATTTATATTTCCATCAGGAAAGTAAGCTTTTATTTTTGTTTCTGATTCATCAATATCAGCTTCATAAAATATATTTCCATTTCCTTGATATCTGATAGTTTTTCCATATAATTCCCCATTAATATAATTTGCTTCTGTATCTTTTTTTCCGGTACTTGACCATTCTATCCATTCATCTACTTTTTGATTATTATAATAGTTTCCTTCTGAACTCTTTTCTCCATTTTCATAGTACTCTGTCCATTTCCCATCTTTTACACCATCTTTATAATTACCACATTCTGAATATTTCATTGTAGATGTATAATTTTTATAATGTTCCCCGTTCAATTTATCATCCTTATATTCATCTTTTATCCATAATTTACCTGTTTCTGAATATGTCTTCCACGATTCCTGTTTCATACCATTCGTATATTTTCCTATTATGTAAAGTTCTCCATTTTCATAGTATTCTTTGAACTCTCCATCAATCTGTCCATTTTTTATTGTAGCAATAACACTTCTACCACCTTCATCAATAACCGTATATTCTCCATCAACAGACTCTTTTATGAGGTCACCGTCTTTTATTGTATATAAATTACCAAAAGAAATCTTATAATTTGAAAATATTGTTTGACTCATCATCATAGCACTTGATATTACAAAAAGTGAAACTGTAAAAACTAATTTTTTTATTATCTTCATATAAACACTCCATATAATTGTCGAATTTACTACATTATATCACAAATATCTGTTTTTTTAAATTTTTTTATTTTCTTTGGTTTTTTCATTTTTTATGGTAAAATAAGTAATATTATGTGGCTTAATTACTCACGTAAAAAAAATAGGATGGTGTTATAAATAGATGTTAGATAAAATAGATATTCTAAGTTTTAATTTAGAAAAATTACAGAATGCATTTGTAACTCTTGGATTGAAGAAATACAATGCTTCTCAAGTTTATGAATGGTTACATAATAAAATGGAATTTGACTTTGATAACTTCAGTAATCTGTCAAAAGAAAATCGTGAAACACTAAAGAAACGTTTTTACTTACCAAAGCTTGAATATAAAGAGCACCAAATATCAGTTGAAGATGATACAGAAAAGTTTTTATTTGAACTCCAAGATAACAGATTAATAGAAAGCGTACTAATTGGGCATAAAAATAGATATACACTTTGTGTTTCTTCTCAAATTGGATGTCTGTTAGGATGTGACTTTTGCGCAACAGCATTGATGAATTATGAGAGAAATTTGGAAGTCTCTGAAATTTTACTTCAGTACTACTATGTTGAAAAATATCTTAGAGAGAAAAATGAAACATTAAGTAATGTTGTTTTTATGGGGATGGGAGAGCCATTTCTTAATTATGATAATGTTATTGAATCAATTAATATGTTAAACTCAAAATCTGGATTAAATGTATCTAAGCGTAATTTCACTATATCAACAAGTGGAATTGTTCCAGCGATAAAGAAATTTACCGAAGAGGAACACCAAATAAATTTAGCTGTTTCACTGCATTCTGTTAAAGATAATGTTCGTAGTCAG
>JAGOYM010000054.1 GCA_018059165.1 Leptotrichiaceae bacterium
ATAATATATAACATGATTAGATTTATTCTATACATAATAATTTTATTAGTAAGTTTATTTAGTAAGAAAAAAAGAGACTTCTTTATTAGAAGATTTAACAATAAAATGATTACTGATTTGAGCAGTGCTAAAATACTAATTCATATGTCATCAGTTGGAGAACTTAATTTATCAGAAGAATTAATCAATCAACTTTTATTAAAAGGTGAAAGAATAATAATTTCTATTATGACAGACACAGGAATGTCACTCGCTACAAATAAATATTCTACCAATCATAATGTAGAAATAATATATTTTCCACTGGATGACTATAGATTACTAAAGAATTTATTTTCAAAAAATAAAATAAAAAAGGTGATTGTAATAGAGACTGAGATATGGCCTAATCTTTTTTATCTTTCTAATAAGTATTCAACATTGTATATGGTGAATGCTAGATTGACTGATAAAAATCTGAAGAAGTACATGAAAATAAAATGGATTATAAAAAGTATTCTAAAATTTCCAAAGTATATTATGGTTCAGAGTCAAGAAGATATGGAACGATATATTTCAATATTAGGAAAGATAGACAAAATAGTACTGTTTAATAATTTGAAGTATACTGTTAAATATAAAACATTAACTACTCAAGAAAAACAACTGTATTATGATAATTGGGTATTCGAGGATAGAAAAGTTATTGTTTGTGGAAGTATTCGTGATGGAGAAGAGTCATTATGGATAGAAGCATTCAATAGTATTAATCACACTAAAGAATGGCAATTAATATTAGTACCTAGACATTTGGAGAGAGTTAAAGACATGAAA
The DNA here is from genome assembly GCA_018059165.1 of Leptotrichiaceae bacterium. Taxonomy (GTDB): domain Bacteria; phylum Fusobacteriota; class Fusobacteriia; order Fusobacteriales; family Leptotrichiaceae; genus JAGOYM01. The sequence continues at coordinate 814 of JAGOYM010000054.1, forward strand.
CAGAAGTCAGGAGCGAATTCAGCACTGTTTTCTGAGAATATAAAGGCAGATATAATAATTGTTGATAAGATGGGTGTTTTGAGAGATTTATATCAATTGTCAGCAATTGCGTTTGTTGGAGGGACATTAGTTGACATAGGTGGACATTCAATCTTAGAACCACTATTTTATAATAATAAACCTGTTATAGGAAAGTATTATAATAATATAAAAGACATTGTAGAAGAGCTAAGAAAAATAGATATGGTTAGCATAGTTGAGACGAAAGAGGATATTATAAATGCAGTTATGAAGAATGATAAGATAGATTCTAATAACTTTTTCAAATCACATAATGACTTAAATAAAATAATTGAAATACTTTATAAATAAAGAAAAGAGGGATGAAATGGAAAAAGAATTATGGCAGTACTTTTTTAATAAGCCAAAGAGACATTATAATAAATATATGTTTGAAATAGCAAACTACCCTGATTATATAATGTATGATGAAGAGAAAATAGATAGTTATAAGAACAAATGGAACGAGTTTTTTAACAATGATAATGATATCTACTTAGAAATAGGTTGTGGAAGTGGTAATTTCACTGTGAAAAATGCAGAAAAATTCCCTGATAGAAATTTCATAGGACTTGAATTGAGATTGAAAAGATTAGTATTAGGTGCACAGAAGTCAGAAAAAAGAGATTTGAAGAATATAGTATTTTTGAGAAAAAGAGGAGAAAAGATACTAGAATTCTTATCTGAGAATGAAATTTCAGGAATATATATAAATTTTCCTGATCCATGGGAGGGTGAAGAGTCAAAAAGACTTATAAGTGCTGAGTTATTTGAAAAATTGGATAAGTGTCTTAAAAGTGGTGGGAAATTCTTTTTCAAAACAGATCACTTAGATTATTATAAATATGTTTTAGAAATTTCTAAGCAGTTAGATAACTATAAACTATTGTTTAATACAGAAGATTTATATTCAACAGAAAAAATAAATGATAATATCCAGACAGAATTTGAACAAATGTTCTTAAGTAAGCACAAAATGAACATTAAATATATAGAGTTTGAAAAAAAATAAAAAAAAATAGTGAAAAAAAAATATAGATGTGTTATAATGTTTTTGGGTTTGTAAGATTTATTTCTTCATCTGATAAGACCTATATGTTTAAAATTCCGACAGCTTCAGACATTTTTTGTTTGGAGCTTTTAAATTAAAAAAATAACTTGCTATTAAAGACGGTTTATCTTGTTTTGTAAATAGATGAGTAAAAATAGATTGAACTAAACAAATGATTATATAAAATGGGAGATGTTTTAGAAAGGATTGATTAGTATGCCTATAGTAATACCAGGAAGTTTACCTGCATTTGAAACATTAAGTGAAGAAAACATATTTATTATAAATGAGGAAAGGTCGATCCACCAAGATATAAGGCCTTTAGAGATAGCTATAGTGAATTTGATGCCTACAAAAATAGAGACAGAAACTCAACTTCTAAGATTATTAGGAAATTCGCCATTGCAAGTAAACATAACATTATTAAAGACAAATAGTTATGTATCTAAAAATACATCAGAAGATCATTTATCAAGTTTTTATAATGTTTTTGACGACATAAAAGACAAGAGATTTGATGGAATGATTATAACGGGTGCACCTATAGAAACATTACAGTTTGAAGATGTAGATTACTGGAATGAACTGGAAAAGATAATGGAATTTTCTAAAACAAATGTTACATCAACATTTCATATATGTTGGGGCGCGCAAGCAGGACTTTATTATCACTATGGAATTAATAAATATCCACTTAAAAAGAAAATGTTTGGAATTTATAAGCATACACTAAATAATCCAAAGAATAAGTTGTTTCGTGGATTTGATGAAGTGTATAATGCGCCACATTCGAGATATACAGAAATAAAAAAGGAAGATATTGATAAGGTTGATGACCTTGAAATTCTTTCGGAATCAGAAGAGGCTGGGGTATATGTTGTTGCATCTAAGAATGTGAAACAAATCTTTGTAACTGGGCACTCTGAGTATGATAAGAATACTCTAAAAAAAGAATATACGAGAGATAAAGAAAAAGGATTAGAAATAGGAGTACCTATTAACTATTTCAAAAATGATGACCCTAATTTGGAGCCAATTGTAACTTGGAAATCGCATGCACACTTGATTTTCTCTAATTGGTTAAATTATTGCGTGTATCAAGAAACACCATTTGAATTAAAATAAAATTTGACATACAAGTTACTAATATGATATGATTACAAGGTAATACGCATAGAAAGGGTCTGCTAATACCCGTTATTCTAGCGATTTTGATAAATTTGGAGGTGACAGAATGTTCGCAGTGATAAAAACTGGTGGAAAACAATACAAAGTTGAAAAAGGTTCTGTTATAAAAGTTGAAAAATTGGCCGCTGATGTTGATTCAGATGTAGAAATGAAAGAAGTGTTAATGGTTGGTGAGGGTGACAATGTTAAATTTGGTACTCCTTTCGTAACAACAGCTTCTGTAATAGCTACAGTGAAAGAACACGGTAAAGGTGAAAAGAAAATCAACTTTAAATATAACAAAAAAACTTATTATAGAAAAAAAGGACACAGACAATTATTTACAACTATTGAAATAAAATCAATAAAAGGATAATAGTTATAGTTCAATTTCTTAGATAGGAAATACCATGATAAAAATAAAATTTATTAAGAAAAATGATAATTTTCTATCATTTGAAATCTCGGGACATGCAAATAATGGTAAACATGGAGAAGATATTGTTTGTGCTGCTGTTTCAGCAACGTCAACAATGGTCTTAAACGGATTACTTGAAGTAATGTCTTTGAAGTTTCATTATGAATACAAAGATGGATATATTTACTGTGATCTATCTCAGCTAGATATTAACACATTAAGTAGAAGTGATATTCAGAATTCACTTAAGATGTTAAATATCTTTCTGAAAGAGCTAACAGTGGAATACCCAAGAAATATTAAATTTCACACAGAGGAGGTATAGATATGATATTAAAGTTAAACCTGCAGTTGTTCGCATCGAAAAAAGGGCAAGGATCAACTAAAAATGGAAGAGATTCTAATCCTAAATATTTAGGAGTTAAAAAATATGATGGTGAAGTAGTTAAAGCTGGAAATATAGTAATTAGACAAAGAGGAACTAAATTCCACCCTGGAACAAACATGGGATTAGGAAAAGATTATACTTTATTTGCATTAATAGACGGATTTGTTAAATTTGAAGATTTCGGTAGAAATAAAAAAAGAGTAGCTATCTATCCAGAAAAAGCATAGTTTAAATAACAATAATAAAATAAAAAGTAAGATTACAATTTGTGGTCTTGCTTTTTTCTTTTTATGTAGTAAAATAATAAAGAAGATAAGTTGACAATTTTTAAAATTGAGGTATTATTATCTTGACAAAAAAACATAGGAGGAAAAATGAAAAAATTATTTCTAACATTAACAGCACTATTTTTTATTTTTGCATGTTCAGGAAAAAAAGAGGAATCGGTAACTGCAGAAACTAAAAAAACTGATGCAAAGGTAACAGTTGATATTTTTCAATTTAAAGTTGAAGCAAAAGATGCATTGGAAAAAGCAGCAAAAGAGTACATGGCAAAAAATCCAAATGTAACAATTAGCGTGCAAACAGTTGGTGGAGGTTCTGATTATGGAGCAGCATTGAGAAATCAATTTGCATCTGGAAAAGAGCCGGCAATCTTTAACATTGGTGGAAGACAAGATGCAAAAGATTGGTTAGCTAAATTAGAAGATTTATCATCAGTAAATGTTACAACTCAAGCGTTTTCTGGAACGCTAGATTCTGTTACAATTGATGGTAAGGTTTTAGCAATACCATTTAATCAAGAAGGATATGGTTTAATAGTTAATAAAGCGGTATTAGAAAAAGCTGGAATTAATGTTGATTCATTAAAATCGTATAAAGCATTGGAAGATGCAATAAAGTTATTAGATTCTAAAAAATCAGAACTAGGGTTAGATGCCGTTATAGCATATCCCACAAAAGAAACATGGGTAACTGGATTACATACTTCAAATGTTGCAATAGGACAAGAATTTAAAAGTGTTGTAGAAGCATTTGATGCGCCTGAATTAAAATTTACTTATGCTCCGCAGTTAAAGAAAATTATAGATTTACAAGTTAAATATGGATATAAACCATCTGGAGATGTAAAGTCTATGAATAGTGTTGACTATGCAACACAAGTAGAAAAAGAATTTTCAATGGGTAAAGTTGCCATGATTCAACAAGGTAACTGGGCTTATGGGAGTATAGAAGGAATTGATCCAGAATTGGCTAAAAATATTACTATAATTCCATTATCATTAGAAGGTGGAAAAGAAGATTCAATACCTGTTGGTGTACCAAATTATTGGGCAATTAATAAAGATAAAGATGATAACACTAAAGCAGCAGCAAAAGATTTCTTGGATTGGTTGTATACTTCACCAGAAGGTAAGAAAATGATAATTGAAGATTTCAAATTTATACCAGCATATAAAGGATATGAAGCAGCTGAATTACAACCAAAAGATCCTTTAGCAGCAGCAATTTTAAAATACTCTCAAGAAGGAAAAACAACACCATGGGTATTCATGGGTTATCCTACAGGTTGGGGAATGGATAAGTTAGGAGCAAATATTCAAAAATATGTAGCTGGAGAAATGCCTTGGGATAAACTAGTTGAAGAAGCAAAAACTACATGGGCAGAAGCTAGAAAAGCAGAAGCAGCAAAAAAATAAGCAGAATAGAGGAATTTAGATGAAAAGAGGATTAAGTTTTTGGCTGTTTATATCAGTGTCATTAATATCATTTTCATTAGTAGTTTTATATCCATTATTGTCAGGAATATATTTATCTTTTACTGATTGGAATGGAATAGGTAATGGAGCTAATTTTGTAGGGTTCGGAAATTATTTAGAAATATTAGATACTAAAAAAGATCCTGAATTCTTAGCTGCATTTATATTTACTTTGAAATTTGCAGTAGTATCAATATTTACAATAAATTTAGTAGGCTTTAGTTTAGCTCTCTTGGTTACTAGAGGTTTAAAAGGAACAAATATATTAAGAACTATATTTTTTATGCCAAATTTGATTGGTGGATTAATATTAGGATTTATTTGGAACTTTATATTCATAGAAGTATTTACTGCTCTAGGTAAATCTTTGCATATATCTTGGTTAACAGGGTGGTTATCAGACACTAAAACTGGATTTTGGGGATTAGTAATTCTTATGACATGGCAAATGTCTGGGTACATAATGTTGATATATATAGCAGCATTACAAAATATACCAGATGAATTAATAGAAGCAGCAGAGATAGATGGCGCAAATGCATGGGAAAGAATAAAAAATATAATGTTTCCACTAGTTAGACCAGCATTTACAGTTAGCTTATTTTTAACAATTTCAAATGCTTTTAAATTATTCGATCAAAATTTATCATTAACTGCAGGTGGTCCTGGAAATTCTACACAGATGTTAGCTATGAATATATATAAAACGGCATTTACATATAATAAATTAGGATCAGCACAAGCAAAAGCAGTTATATTCTTTATATTAGTTGCATCTATTACGTTGACACAAGTATATTTTAGTAAGAAGAAAGAGGTGGAGATGTAATGGTAGAAAATAAAAGTAAGAAAAGTAAATTTACAGTAGGTAAATTAATATTATCAATATTGGGTGTTTTAGCAGGATTTATATTTCTATCACCATTTTATATAATAGTTGTAAATTCATTTAAGACAAAAAAAGAGATGTTCACAAGTGTATTAGCTCTACCTAAAAATTTTGGATATTTTGATAACTATATAAAAGCTTCTGAAGGGTTAGATTTTGCTGTAAGTTTAAGAAACTCTATAATAATAACATTATGCAGTATAGTATTGATTGTTGTATTTTCATCTATGACAGCATGGATGCTTCAGAGAACGAATGATAAGTTAAGTAATATAATCTTATTTACATTTATTGCGTCTATGTTAATTCCATTTCAAGCAGTAATGCTACCATTAATTAGATTTATGGGTAAGCTAAATTTACTTAATATGCATGGATTGATATTTATGTACTTAGGTTTTGGAACAAGTTTGTCAGTATTTTTATATCATGGATTTATGAAAGGAATACCAAAAGAATTAGATGAAGCAGCAACTATAGATGGATGCTCTAAACTTCAGACGTTTTGGTTTATAATATTTCCATTATTAAAGCCAATAACAATAACAGTTTCTATACTTAATTTAATATGGATATGGAATGATTATCTATTGCCATCTCTTACAATCAATAAAGAAGGAAGTCAAACAATACCATTAAAAGTATTCTTTTTCTTTGGAGAGTACACTAAACAATGGCACTTAGCACTAGCTGGATTAACAATTTCAATAGTTCCAGTTATTATATTTTATTTCTTAATGCAAAAACATATTGTTAAGAGCGTTACAGCAGGATCAATAAAATAGATATCCTTAAATAATTTTAGTTTTCTGAATGTTGTGAGACAATACATATGTGACAAAATAATAAAAAAATAGAAAGGTTTCTGATATAATGTTTTTGAGCAAACCAAAATAAGGAGAAACCTTTCTATGAAAACAATTATAACAGAAGAGAT
>JAGOYM010000055.1:0-2446 GCA_018059165.1 Leptotrichiaceae bacterium
TTATATCCATTTTTTAACATCTTTGCTTCTTCTTCTTATGTTTTCATTGTCCTCGCCAATTCGCATTGACAAAATAAATATTATCACACTTACCTCTACCATGTCAACTACTTTTTTACTCTTTTTTATTTAATTTTACCTTAAATTGTTGGCATTTAAAGCAACCAACTAAAAAACTCAATAAAATAGCCACCTGTAGCAGGTGGCTATTCCAATTTTTTTATTAGTCTTTCCAGTTTTTTAAAATCATTCCTCGTTTAGGTTTCAAGTTTAAATTCATTTTACCATTTTTCTTTGTTCTTACCATATTTCCATAAATTAATTCAAAATACTTAGTATCAGCATTTTCTATTTGTATTTCATAGTTATTATATTCATAGAATGAATTGTTTATTACAACAATTACAGAATTATTATCATCATATCTTTCATACACTATAATATCTTTCTCATCATCATTAAGTATCTCTTTGAATCTACCATAAACCAATACAGAATTTTCTTTTCTTATTTTTATTAGTTTTTGGTACCACTGAAATAAGTCTTTATCTGCTTTTTGATCATATACTTCACCTTGATTTACATGTGAAGGGTTTCTTTCTTCATCATACGTAAATTCTTCCCAAAGCATTGGCTTTCTACAATACGGATCCGTTGCTCCCCACATTCCTACTTCATCCCCATAATATAGCATAGGTGCTCCTATATATGTCATTTGAAATATTGATATTAATTTAAGAATATCTTTTGGTTTTATCTGTATATTCTTCCAATCAATTGTCGTATTAGGGTGATAAACGCTTGCTAAATCCGGTCTTATCGAGTTATACCCTTGCTCTAATTGTTTACCTTCTTCTAAGTCTCTTCCTGCTCTATCATTAATTATTCTAGAATATAGTCTATCAGTATCATGTGATCCATTTAGATTTTGTGATGACTGTAGAGATTGATAAGGATACCATGTTCTTTTCTCTCTAAGCTCATTAAAGAAATCTGATGCTTTTAATTTATATCTTCGTCCACCTTCAGAACTCTGATTTATAAAGTATCCAATTGTTGTTTTTAGCCATTCGTAATTCATTACTGTATCAAATTTATTTCCTTTATTTATATCTCCAGCCGCATTTCCCCATAATTCTGCAGTAATATAAGAATCTTTTTTACAGCTTTTTACGACTTCTCTCCACTCATTCCAGAATCCTTGATTTTCTAGACAGTTAGGGACATCAAGTCTCCATCCGTCTATTCCATCATCGCTCATCCAGTCTTCAGACTCAATAGCGTCAGGCCCTATCATCCATTTTCTTGTTATATTGAATATGTAATCTTTGTATTCTTGATTAAATGTGTTAAATTCTGGCAACGTATCAAATCCTGCCCATCCATTATATTTGACATTTTTCTTGTTTTCTATAAGGATTTCATATGCTTCTTGATCTGAATGATAATCTTCTATTTTTACGTGATGCGTGAAATCTGAGAATTTGTACCATTCTTTGTATTTCGACTCGCTTCCTTCTGCTAATACCATATTAAATGTCCAATGTCTATCACTACTATGATTGAAAACACCATCAAATATAACTCTTATTCCATTTTTGTGCAATTCTTTTATTACATCAACCATTATCAAATCTGACTCTGTCCAAACCCAAGTAGACGGATCGTGCGTTTCCCCATATCCATTCTTACCTTTATTTTCACCTTTTAAATTTATCTCTAACAATTTGTACTCAGAATTATCTACCGCATCTATACCTAAAACTTCAACATACGATTTATTTCCGTGTTCATTTTGGCTAGATATCTCAACTCCATGTTTTTCTCCACTCGTTCTTATTGTTCCGAAATCTGGTGAAACATGTCTGAAGTCATTTGCTCCATATTTATGATTTTGATATGATAAGAAAACTGGGTTCAACCATACAGCAGTTATTCCTAACTCTTTTAAATATGGTATCTTTTCTTTTATACCTTGCAAATCTCCACCGTACATTCTCGCATATTTCAAACTGTATGATATACCGATCTCTCCAACTTCTTCCCAATCTGTTCTATCCCCAAAATCAGATGTCCATTTGTTTATTTCGAATTTGCCTAATACTTGACTGTCTTTTTTCCATTTGTATTCTTCTATGAATTTTGATTCATGAAGTTTGTTGATTTTAAATTTCTCCGCTCCAAATTCATTAAATATTGGATCATTATAGTGATTTCCATTATAAAATCTATCCGGGAAAATATTATACCAAATAGCTTCTTTTGACCAATCAGGTATACTAAAAATCTGGATATTATCCTTTTTGAAATTTACTTTTTTCTTCTTTTGCTTTTTAAAAGAAAAATCTTCACCATTAAAATAAGCTTTTACTCCACTATCTTCCATAGTAAATAAATAGAATATTTCTTCTATCTCTTCATCAAACATTATAATACGTTTGAAATA
>JAGOYM010000055.1:2546-7388 GCA_018059165.1 Leptotrichiaceae bacterium
TCTTCTTTTGCTTTTTAAAAGAAAAATCTTCACCATTAAAATAAGCTTTTACTCCACTATCTTCCATAGTAAATAAATAGAATATTTCTTCTATCTCTTCATCAAACATTATAATACGTTTGAAATAATCGAAACCATTAGTATAGTCTCTAAATCTTTCTAATTCATAAACTGTTTCATAGTTATCTTCTTCATGCAAAACTATATTTATAAATGCTCTTTCAACATCATTCATTTGAGTTCTTATTGTAAATTCGAACTCTCTATCTGATATCTTATTCAAATATTGTAAACTCATATAATCATGTACAATCGCTTTTAGAGTAGAGTTTTTATCTATCGGCTCATAAACAAACTTCCCAGTTCCTATATCTCCTAAAGGGAAAAGTGCTCCATTTTCACCTATTACAAGTCTGTGATTTCCTACTTCTGGAAACCATCTACCATCAATATACAGTTTATACTCATAATACCCCTCACTAAGAGAAAGTACCATTTCATAATTTCCATCATCTGTTTGTCTTATTGGCTCTTCGTCTGGTTGCCATCCATTAAACCCTGCTGCAACTTCAATCTTATTTGCTTTTTCAAGCCCTAAGTCACTCAAACTTATTTTTGTTCTTGTAAACTTAGTTTTTATTAACGAAAATGAGTTTTCAACAGAATTGTATTTCACTAAAACATCTATCCCAGGCTGGAACCCTGTTATTGGTTTTGGTTTTTTACTTTTTTCAACATAAGCATCAAACATATTAGCAAAAGGTGCAGTATGATTATATGTAACACCTAATACTTCTCCTTCTTCTGTAACTATTTCAAATGAGTAGCTTCCCATTTCTACATCTTCCCATTTATATATATGTAAATCTCCCGGTCTTGGTTTCAAATGAATTTCTTTATAGAACTCTCCATTTCTATAAATTAAAACTTTATACGTCATATTCTCCCTCTCTTACTAAATAATTCTAAATCTGTTTTATTTTTCCATTTTATAAAAAGCCTTATAAGCTCGGTATGTTTCATATACATCTGCTTTCGAAGATATTTCAAATAACGAATGCATTGATAGTAGTGCAGGCCCAGCATCAACAGTTCTTATTCCAAAATTTGCTAGAAATTTCGCAACTGTTCCTCCTCCACCTTCATCAACTTTACCAAATCCACCGATTTGATACTCTATTTTTTCTTTTTCAAATGTTTGTCTTATTTCTTGCATGAATTCTGCATCAGCATCATTAGAACTTGATTTCCCTCTATGTCCTGTATATTTTGCCATTGCAATTCCATATGATAATCTTGCTGCATTATCAAAGTCATGAATTGATTTGAATATTGGATCAACACCAACAGTCACATCTGATGATAGTGCTCTTGAATTCCACAACGTTTCTCTTAATATTTGATCGTTATAGTTTTTATCTGACATTGATAATACTTTTCCTAATGCATACTCTAAAAAGTTAGATTGAAGTCCTGTTGACCCTTCACTCCCAACTTCTTCTTTATCTGCTAAATAAACCATTGCTGTTTTTTTAGGCTTCTCTACTTCGTAAAATGCTTCCATTGATGTGTACGCACAAACTCTATCATCTTGTCCATAAGCACCTATCATACTTGCGTCAAGTCCTACATCTCTTGCTTTTCCTGCTGGTACTATTTGTATTTCAGCAGTAAAGAAATCTTCATCCTCTATTCCATAATCTTTTTTCAATTTGTCCATTATGAATTTTTTTACTGGTTGCTTTGCATCATCATCTTTTATTGGCATATTTCCAAATAAAAGTTTCAATTCTTCACCTTTAAGAACGTCTCTTGCTTTTCTATCATCTTGTACTTTGTATGATAAATGAGGAAGAACATCAGGTATCGAAAACACTGGATCAGTATCTTTTTCTCCTATTTTCAACGTTATTTTTTTTCCATTTTTTATAAAAATAACTCCGTGAAGCGCTAATGGTGTTGCTCCCCATTGATATTTTTTAATTCCACCGTAATAATGAGTGTTCAACATTGCAAATTCTTGATCTTCCATTATAGGATTTGGTTTTAAGTCCAATCTTGGTGAATCAATATGTGAAACTATCATATTAATTCCTTTAGATATTTCCTCTTCACCTATTATCATTCCTATTATATTTTTCTCTCTATTATTAAAGTATATTTTATCACCTTTTTTTATACTCTTTTTCTTATCAATGTTTGTAAATCCATTCTTTTCTAGTTTCTCTATAGTTATTTCTACAAATTCTCTTTCAGTTTTTGCAGCATCTATATATTTCTTGTATCCATCAGAAAATTTAAAAACTTGTGACTTTTGTTTTTCTGTATATTTTTTCCATAAATTGTCTTTTGTCATTTTGCCCTCTTTTTCTTCAGTTTTCATTCTGAAACTTCTATTTTATACTAGATTATAAAACTGATTTGCATTTATTTCAAGTTTTATTTTCTTAAGCATTAAAATAAAAAAAGGTAGACACTCTTTTTTATTGGTCTACCTTTAGTATATATTAATATATTATCCTTTTACTTCTTTTAGTCTTGCTTCTAATTTTCTACCTTCTTCTTCAAATCCAGGTTTTCCTAATAAAGCAAACATATTCTTTTTGTACGCTTCTACTCCTGGTTGATCGAATGGGTTTATTCCTAATATATATCCACTAACTCCACATGCTTTTTCAAAGAAATAGAACATGTATCCTAATTGGTATGCTGTCGCTTCAGGTAATTCTATTAAAAGATTTGGTACAAGCCCATCTGTATGAGCTAGTATTACTCCGTCTGTAGCTTTTTTGTTTACATAATCTAATGTTTTTCCTGCAACAAAGTTAAGTCCATCAAGATCGTCTTTATCCGCTTCAATTACAAACTCAAGTTCAGGTTTAGTTATTGAAACAACTGTTTCGAACATTGTTCTCTTACCTTCTTGTATATATTGACCTAATGAATGTAAATCTGTAGAAAAATCAGCTGATGAAGGGTATAGCCCTTTAGTATCTTTTCCTTCTGACTCTCCAAATAATTGTTTCCACCATTCTGCTATGAAGTGTAGTCTTGGCTCGTAATTAACTAATATTTCAATATCTTTTCCTTTTCTATGTAAAATGTTTCTTACAACTGCGTATTGTAATGCTTGATTCTCATCAAATGGTTTTGAAAAATCAACCATAGCATCTTTTGCACCCGCCATTAGACCATCTATATCTAATCCTGCTGCTGCTATCGGCAATAACCCAACTGCTGTTAATACAGTGAATCTTCCTCCAACATTATCAGGTACAACAAATGTTTCATATCCTTCTTCATTTGACAATTGTTTCAATGCTCCTCTTTTTGCATCTGTTGTCGCATATATTCTTCCTTTTGCACCTTCTTTACCATATTTATCTTCTAACATTTTCTTAAATACTCTAAATGCAATCGCAGGTTCAGTAGTTGTTCCTGATTTCGAAATTACATTTACTGAGAAATCTCTATCTCCAACTAACTCTACTAAATGTTGTAAGTAAACACCACTCATATTTGTTCCTGCAAAGTATACTTCAGGCCCTTTTCTTTTATCTTTCATACTATTGTAGAATGTATGTGATAAGAATTCTATAGCTGATTTAGCACCTAAATAAGATCCTCCAATACCTATTACAATTAACACCTCTGAATCACTTTTTATTTTTTCTGCTGATTTTTTGATTCTAGCAAATTCTTCCTTATCGTAGTTTTCTGGTAATTTTACCCAACCTAAGAAGTCATTTCCTGCTCCAGTTCCTTTTTCTAAAATTTCATTTGCTAATTCTGCAAATGGTTTCATATTAGTTATTTCTTCTTCTCTAAAGAATTTTTTTGCAAATTGGTAATTAAAATTAAGTTTCATATATAACCTCCATTTTTATTTTATCTCTTTTCCTTTATAACTTAAGTATACCAAAAACAAAGCACTTTGTAAAATAAAAAAAATCTCTATTTCTAGAGATTTGTATGTTTTATTATTATTTTTATAAAATGGTTGGGCTGAATGGATTCGAACCATTGCATGCTGGCGTCAAAGGCCAGTGCCTTACCGCTTGGCGACAGCCCAACATTTTTTAGTCTTCAGTGATACCAAAGACAAGATTCATTATATACAATAAATGTCCTTTTGTCAATCACTTTTTGATACATTTGATACAAATTATATTTTTCTACTATCGTATGCCCAATGTAGCAAGGCTTGCCTTTGTTTTTTTCTACAATTCAGATCTTTTTCCATACAGTTCATTTTTACTGCTCCTGCATGTCTTTTTATGGCTTTCCACCTTTTTATTTGTCTCTTATCTTCATCTGCATCACGTCGCCCATAATAGTACCTACAATACCACTGGAACCAACCTCTAGGATCCATTGGATGTATCCATCCTTTTCTTTCCCATTCTTTTAAAGATAAAGATGCATCTACTTTAAAAAAATTTAGTGATATATCTTTTTTATCTGGTGAGAACTTCGCCTTTTTAAACCAACTTTTTGGAAACTCATCTTCACAGTCAGTCATGTATTTTCCTCCAAAAATACCTAATTCTAGCATTTCTTTTGGTGTGAGTTCAGGCTTAAATTCAGGATCAAAGTTCTCTCCTATTGATTCTGTAAGATAATAATAACCTGTTTGCATGTTGTCATCTATTATTATTTTCTTCTTTCTCATTTCCCCCCTAAATTCTTTTATACTCTAATTTATAATTTTAAATTTATGGTTTTAATTTTTCCAAAACTTTATTTATATCCACTCTACGCTCGTATAATGGAGTCTTATCTGATTTATATAATTCTATATTTTCTTCCATTGTCGGAACATTGTCTTTTCTATAGATGATA
>JAGOYM010000056.1 GCA_018059165.1 Leptotrichiaceae bacterium
TTATTTTCTGAATACAAATATTCAATTTTATTCACTAACGCTTCATCTTTTTCATCATATTTAGAAAGATTTATTCTTAATTCAAATTTTTCTTCAGAAAACAAATTGGTGAAGAATTCATCAGAAAAAGCATTCTTAAGTTTATCAATATCAAAAAAATCCATTCTAGCTTTATATCTGCTAGGTAATGCATTTAAATATATATTCCTCATCGATCCAGTATTTAATTTCTCAGCTAATAAATCCAAAAATTCTTTTTTCATATTTCTCCTATTCGATTCTTTTTTGTCATATTTTTTTCAAAAATAAAAGTAAATCTTACTATAAATTCTGCTTATTAATAGTTCTCAGAGATAATATAACATATGCTATAATGAACACTGATATTGTTATTAAAGTCTTCCATTGAGTAACTACATCCCCATTACTTTGAGTTAATGATCTTGTAAATAAATTCAATAAAATTGCATTTAATATAGAAAATCCAATATATATGAATATAGATATTATTCCACCTCTAGCAAGAATGCTTGAATATACTAGTACTATAACTATTAGAGTTAAATAAAGGAAAATTATTAATATAATCAACGGTTCTTTTAAAATATATTGAAGACTCTCGACCATTTTAGAGATAAGTATTTCATTTTTACCAGGAATTCTTATTTGAGAGATAACTACTAATGGAAGAAAATATAGAATATGAAGCATTATTATTTCATTTAATAAAATTGATAACAACTTAACAAAATATAATACTTTTCTACTGACTCCTGAAGAAACTATTGTAGCCATTACATTATTCTTATAATCCGTAGAGAAAGAGTTTATTGGATATATAAATATAAATATCATTCCTGCAACATTTAGTAAATACGTTGTTATTCCTAGCATAACTAAAAATGCAGTATTATATCCGTCTGCACCATTCGAACTAATAAGCGAAGAAACGTAAATTGTTGTTAACAAATTGAAAATCCCAATACCTACTATAAGATATAAGTAAAATTTACTTGTAATAAATTTATACATTTCCATTGTAAATATTCTTTTAAAATTCACTTCTATTTCCCCCTCTTAATGTTGAATTTATGCTTTCTTTCAATGTAGATACATCTTCCATACTAGAAATCATTATTCCATTACTTGAGATTTCTTTATATACTTCTTCCCATTTTGAATCCTTAATATCAACTTTTATACCTGTTCCAACAATGTTATAAGGTATTGAGTAAATACTTAGTATTTCTTCAACTCTAGAGTTATCTGTTGTATTAATAACACGTAATTCCTGCATTTTAATCTCTTCTATGCTAAGTATTTTATTAAGTTTCCCTTGATTTAACACGATAACTTCTTGACAGAAATTTTCTAACTCTTCTAATATATGACTTGAGATCACTAGCGTTAGACCTTCTGAATGTAATTCTTTTAAGTAATTTTTGAAAAAATCAACAGTTTCTAAGTCTAGTCCTCTAAATGGTTCATCCATAAGTAAAATTTTAGGACTATTCATTAATGCAATTAACAATATAAGTTTTTTCTTCATTCCATATGAATACATCGAAACTTTCTTATTTAGCACATCTTTTATTTTTAATTTCTCAGCTAAATAATCAATTTTTTCTTTATTATATTGTCCTTTTAACCCTGAAAAATATTTAATATTAAAAATTCCTGTTCTGTTATGGTAAACATTCATTCCATCTAGCACTAAACCAACTATTGATAGTGTTGATGGATTTTCTTTAGGATTGTTACCGTTTATATTTACAACACCCTTATAGTCTGTTATTATATTCGTCATACATTTGAAAAGTGTAGTCTTCCCTGATCCGTTTGGTCCAACTAATCCATAAATTTTGTTCTCATTAAGTTTCAAATTTTTAATATTTAAGACTGGTTCTATTCCTGAATAACTTTTTTGTAAATTCTCAATATTGATCATACTGTCCTCCTAAATAATGTGTTACTTCATCTTTATTGATGTTCTCATTCTTTTGTCAAACGTCACATACTCATCTATTCCAAATGATTTAACATATTCAGAAGCTTCATTTATATATGTCCCAACATGTTCTGGTTGGTGTGCATCACTCGATAATATAACTGGTATTTCATACTTCTTAACGTATCTCATAAAGTCACTATAAGGGCTTATTTCTTTAATTGGATATCTGTAATATGTCCCTGTATTCACATCAACAAGCATATTATTATTATGTAGAATAACCGCTGCTCGTTCTAATAAAGAATCAACATCGGCAGGATTAGGAATATTTTGGAACATTCTTAAATTAAATGGGTGTCCTAAAATATCATATAATCCAGTATTTGCAACATATTCTATCTCATCTACATAGTCTTTCCATATACTTACTAAATCTCTCTTTGTAAATTCGTCTTTTAATAGGCTGAAGTCAAATCCCCATCCTTTAATAAAATGAATTGACACAATTATATAATCAAAGTTATACTTTTCAATAATTTGTTTTACTTTTTCTTGATTTTTGAAATTACATATTTCTATTCCAAATTTGACAGGATAACCTTTATCTTTAAGCATTTGTATAAAGTTTGCATATTCATCTAATGTGTGTACAAATTTTGATTTTGGATTATCTAGCCATTTTTGCTGGAATTTACCAATTTCAGAATTATCTAATATAAGTTCATCATAATACATGTCTTTGAATTCCACAAATCCATGACTATGCTCTGTTATTCCAATTTCTTTTAGCCCCATTTTTTCTGCCTGTTCAAAAAACAGTTTTACCCACTCTTCATCATATTCACCGTACTCAAAATGCATGTGGTAATCACTTAACATTATTTCACCTCTTTTTTTACACGTAAGAATTCTATGATTGCTAATTCTTCGAATAATTCATAATTTTTCTCTAACTCATCAACTGCTAGATTTAATATTTCACCATTTCGTACTCTTTTTGAAAGCCCTCGAAATACACGTCTCAAAACATCCATATCGTGATATTTGTTAAGCACTTCATTTTCTTTAACCCAAATATACAATTCTTTGAATCGCGCAGTATAATAATCCTTATATTTATCAACCTCATCAAATATTTCTGAAGTGATAATTTCTATTGGTCTATTAGCTATTTTTTCTATATTTGTTGATAAAAAATGGTCTATAAATATATCAGACATGATCCCTTTATATAACCCGAATTTTTCATTTATTTCATTGACTAATCTATTATTTGTATCAGTTACAGTATCTATTTGCCTATGGAGAATTACTCCTTCTTTTATGTTGTCCGGAAGTACTAACTCCTCTATCCGACCTTTATAAAAATCACCAGAAAAATTACCAAAAAGATTCTCTTTGTTTTTTTCTAGTGAAATTAATGAATGTCCTATGTAATTCATTTTTTACTCCTAATCATTCATATAAATTTTTAAAGCAACACCCTCATCATTCGGAATAGAAAGTGCATATATTTTCTTACCTGCATCAATCAAACGTGCAATAACTTCTGAATGTTCTTTTGGTAAATAGCCTATTTTCTCTTTTCTTTTATTATATACCGCTACAGTATTTATTGAAACTCTTGAAAATTCTCTGAACAAATCTACTTCCGATAACCGTATTATCTTAGCTTCATAGTTTCTTATATATTTTGTACCAATTAATTGACTATCCATTAAGTATACTCTTTTATTTTTTGGTAAATATTTTTCCAAGATTATTTTTGCACAACTAAACATCATTTCTTTTCCAGCTTCTATTTTTTCTTCACGTCCATTTTTCTTTTGTATAATCAATACACTATTACCAAATCTATATTCTGTTATAATGTAATTTCTTTGTGTTTTCAAAAAATCAAAATAATCCATTAATTCTTCAAAAAGCATGATCTCTCTTTGTGATACTTGAAATGATCCTCTTTGTAAATCAGTCGAATCACCTTCAACAAATGAATAATAAAATCTACCATCAGCAAAAATTTCTATATCGTAGTGACCTCCATAATATGATCCTTCGAATTTTAATCTTATATCTTCAAATGTATTTGATAGCATAATAATCACTCCTTCTAGTTATCTACATAACTTTTACATCGGCTGTAATTTTGTATATTACATCTTTTCTTTCAACTATTATTTTTATTTTTTCTGACAATTCTTTGTCCCTTTTTACTTTTTTTATTAATTCCATTGCAGGGTTTATTGCAACAGGAAAGCCAACATTCTTGAACATTGTCAAATCACCTGTTGTGTCTCCATATGCAAATGATTTCGATAAATCAATATTATATTCTTTACAAAATCTATCTATCGCTTTCTTCTTACTTTTTCCATCCCACATTGGTATAACTTCACCTGTAAACACTCCGCTAGTGTCAACTTTATATTTAGCACCTGTGAAATTATCTGCGCCATATTTTTTTGCCATTTTTTCAACTAAGAAATCTGGACTCCCTGAAATTATAATTATTTTATGTCCTTTTCTTTTATGTTCTTCTATTTTCTCTCTCGTGTAACGATAAACTTTATCACCTTTAAGTTCTATAACTCTTTTAGCAATAAAATCCATGTCTTCTTCACGTAAATTTTTTAGTGCATCAACATATGTCTCGACTAATTCTAGAAGATAATCATCATAATTTCCACGTCTTGACTCCCATTTAGAGAATTTTTCTTTAACTCTTCCTGCCCATGAATTTATATTAATAAATTCGTATTTTACTAACATCTTAAAATGCTCAATTAATAAAGAATCTCTGTAAATTGTACCATCTATATCAAAAAAAGCTGCTGTAGTTTTTTTCATAATTCACCTGATTTCCGAATTTTATTTTGTTTCATTACACTTTCTAATCTAATTATACCCTTATACTAAACTTTTGTACATAAAAATATGTTAACTTTCATATTATATTAAAAAAGTGAAAAGCATAAGTGCTTTTCCACTTTTTAAGTATATTTCTTTATTTCTATTTTTTTCTTTCGCTTTCTCTTCTTTCTTTTCTTGACATTACTTTTTCATCTTCAGTTTGAACTTCCTCATCTGCAAATTCATCTTTTTGTTCATATGTAAGGTTTGTTACTTCATCGTGTTCTAGATTATCTACATCTTCAGGTGTATTTATTCTAATTTTTATCATGAATGAACTAACTTCTCTTTTTATTGTATCTATCATTTCATTGTAAATATCAGCACTTATTATTTTATATTCACTTACTGGATTTTTTTGTGCATATGATCTAAGATGTATTCCTTCTCTTAATTCTGTTAAGTCTTTAAGATTTTCTCTCCATCTTTGATCCAATACTTCTAGCATAATATAGTTTTCGATTTTTCTAAATGTATCTTCATCTACTGATTTTTCTTTATTATTATATATTGCCAATAAATCATTGTTAATAGTTTCAATGATTTCCTTTTTGTCCATGTCTTGAGTGTTTTCAGGTAATGTATAATCGTAATTTTCTCTAAGTTTTTCTCTTAAGAAATCAAAATTCCATTGACTTCTGCTTTCTCCATTAAGTGAAGTGTCAACTAAATCTTCTACTGTCTCTAACATCATTCCTTGTATGAATTCTTTTAAGTTTTCATTTCGCAACACTTTATCTCTTTGTTTATATATTATTTCTCTTTGTTTATTACTTACATCATCATATTCAATTAGATTCTTTCTTATAGAGAAGTTTCTACTCTCAACTCTTTTTTGAGCATTCTCTACACTTCTAGTTATCATTTTCGATCTGATTTCCTCATCTTCAGGCATTTTGAATGAATTCATAAACATTTTCAGTCTATCTCCACCAAATAATCTCATTAAGTCATCTTCTAAAGATAGGTAGAATTCAGATGCACCTGGATCTCCTTGTCTTCCTCCTCTTCCTCTTAATTGATTATCAATACGTCTACTCTCGTGACGTTCTGTACCAAGTATAAATAATCCACCAGCTGCAATAACAGCTTTTTTATTTTCTTCACAATCTTTTTTGTAGATTTCTATTATGCTTTTATATTCATCCGTTCCTTTTTCTGCAACTTTTGATGCTAACATTTCAGGATCTCCACCAAGTTTTATATCAGTTCCTCTTCCTGCCATATTTGTAGCTATTGTTACAGTTTTATATCTACCTGCTTGTGCAATTATTTCTGCTTCTCTTTCATGATGCTTAGCATTCAATAATTCATGTGGTATTTTTGAACGTTTTAATAAGTCAGACAATTCTTCAGAATGCTGTATTGATGCTGTTCCTACAAGTACTGGCTGTCCTTTTTCAAATAATTCTTGTATTTTTGCGACAATTGCATTATATTTTGCACGACCTGTCATATATATCACATCAGGAAAATCTTTCCTAATAACTGGCATATTTGTTGGTACAATAACAACTGGTAATCTATATATTTGTTTGAATTCTTCTTCTTCTGTTTTTGCAGTACCTGTCATTCCAGATAACTTTTTGTACATTCTAAAATAGTTTTGTAGTGTTATTGTTGCTAATGTTTGATTTTCTCCCGCAACTTCTAATTTTTCTTTTGCTTCAATTGCTTGGTGTAATCCATCAGAATATCTTCTACCTTCCATTAACCTTCCAGTAAATTCATCTACTATGATTACTTCACCTTTATCATTTACTATATAGTCTCTATCTCTCTTGAATAGTTCTTTAGCTTTCAATGCTTGGCTTAAAAAATGAGTTAATTCTACTGTTTCAGGTGAATATAGATTATCTAATTTAAGCATTTTCTCTACATTTTTAACACCTTTTTCCGTCATTGTTACTGTGTGTGCTTTCTCATCAACTTCATAATCTTCCCAATCTTCAGCTGGAATTACTGTATTTTTCTTATCTTTTATTGTTTCAGTCTTAACACTTCTTGTTAATCTTGTTACAACTTCAGAAAATACATTATACCAATGTGTTGTTTCTTCTGCTGCTCCTGATATTATTAACGGTGTTCTTGCTTCATCAATTAATATTGAATCAATCTCATCGACTATCGCATAATTATGCTCTCTTTGAACTTTTGATTCCATTTCATGAACCATGTTATCTCTTAAATAATCAAATCCAAATTCATTGTTTGTTCCATATGTTATATCTGCTTCGTATGCTGCTTTTCTTTCCTCAGGAGATATACTTGCAACTACAACTCCTGATGATAGCCCTAGGAAATCATATAACTCACTCATTGTATCTCTATCTCTTTTTGCTAAGTAATCATTTACTGTTATTACATGTACACCTTTTCCAGTTAATGCATTTAAATAAATTGGAAGTGTTGACATTAATGTCTTTCCTTCTCC
>JAGOYM010000017.1 GCA_018059165.1 Leptotrichiaceae bacterium
TAGTAACAGTATCTGTAGAAAATTTAAAGACTCTGAAAAAAGCATACCCAAATTATTTTTTGGATGCGAGAGAATTTGTAGCGACTATAAATAAAATCATATTGTAAAAATAAAATATAAAGATAACAAACTATATTTTTTCATAGTTATATGTTATAATATTTTCGGTGGCCAAACACCCCGAGTCAACATACCTTGTTGGCTCTTTTTTATTTCAAAAAAATCAGATAAAAATATGCTATAATATATCAAGAAAATAAAATTACAAATTTTAAATGAGGAAGTATGCGAGGAAGTATATATGAAAAACAGTGAGTGGAATAGCCCTTTTGTATCATTGAAATATAGAAAATTTAGGATATACTGGATAGGGATGTGCGTTTCAATAATAGGAACATGGATGCAGAATATTGCGCAACCGTGGTTAGCTTATAAAATAACAAATTCCTCTTTGAAATTAGGGATTATAGGAGTTGTTCAGTTTCTACCAGTTCTTTTACTATCAATATTTATAGGTGCAATAATCGAAAGATTTCCTAAAAAGAAAGTTTTACTAATAACACAGTTTTCATTTTTTATAATAACAGTAATATTATCCTATCTTTCATATATGAATATAGTACAATATTGGCACATACTATTGCTATCACTTCTGATGGGATTTACGAATGCATTTGATACTCCAGCTCGGCATTCGTTTTTTGTAAGTCTTGTAGATAAAAAGGATTTGATGAATGCAGTTTCCTTAAATTCAGTAGCATTTAATATAGCAAGGATAATAGGGCCTGCTATTGCTGGAATATTAATGGGAAAATATGGAGTGACATCATGTTTTGTCATAAATGCTATCAGCTATTTAATAGTTTTTATAAGTATATTACGATTGGATACTAACGAAGAGATAGAAAAAAAAGAGAAGATGAGTTTTACATCTATACTTAGTGAAACAAAAAGCGGGTTTATACATATTTTAGAAAACAAAAAATTATTTAATATCATGATTTTAGTATTAGTAGTTGGAACATTCGCTCCCAATTTCTCGGTCTTAATCCCAGTTTATACAATAGAAGTTCTAAAAAAACAAGAATCTGTATTTGGTTTTTTAATGACATTTATAGGTGTTGGAGCGTTTATAGGTGCTATGTTAGTAGCAATGAGAAGTACTAATGGGCCTAAAAATAGAGTTATTTATTTATTACCAATTTTAATTGGACTAGCACTAACATTTGAAGGGATTACAAAACAATATTTTATATTTATCATATTAATTATGACGAGTGGTTTTCTTTTCGTAACATTCACATCAATTGCTAACGCTACATTACAGTTAAATGTTGATCCTAGGTATAGAGGTAGAATAATGAGCATATATACATTTGCATTAGTCGGAACAACACCAATCGGAAATTACTATGCTGGTTTCTTATCAGAATATTTTGGTGTTAAGATAGGATTTATTGGTTGTGGCTTGATAATATTATTTTTACTAGTTCCATTTTATATGAAAAAAAGTAATGAAATAAAGATAGAGTAGAAAATTAAAGGAGTGATTATGTTTTTAGAAATATTAATATTTTTAGTAGGAATTGTAATGCTTATTATGGGTGCAAATGTTATGGTGGATAGTGCATCAACATTAGCACAAAAATTTAAAATACCGAATATAGTAATAGGTTTGACAATAGTATCAATGGGCGCAGCAATGCCGGAACTCATAGTTAGTTTGATGGCATCTTCAAAGAAAAATTCAGATATAGTATTTGGGAGTATAGTAGGAAGTAATATATTTAATATATTGGTAGTCCTAGGAATAACAGCAATAATACTACCGTTAGCAGTAAAGCGTAAAACTACATGGATTGAAATACCACTTTCGTTACTTTCAGCGGTTGCTATTTTAATAATGGCAAACCCAATGATAATAGATGGAGCTAATAAAAATGTAGTTACAAGAACAGATGGGCTAATAATGATAATGTTTTTTTGTGTATTCGTTGCATATATAATAGGGCTTGCATTGGAAGGAACACACGAAGAAGAAGTACCAACAAAGAATTATTCGAAAACAGTTTGTGGAATACTTATTGTTGTGGGGATAGGATTATTATCTCTAGGAGGAGACTTAATGCTAGAGTCAAGTACTAAAATAGCAGAGGGATTTGGAATATCTGAGAGAATAATTGCATTAACTATTATTTCTGCAGGAATTTCATTGCCAGAGTTAGCAATTTCAATAATAGCAGCAAAAAAGGGGAACGTTGATATAGCAGTAGGAAATGTAGTAGGATCTAATATATTTAAATCTTTTTTTATATTGGGAGCCTCAGTCTTAATAAATCCTGCAGTAGCTTCAAAAGGTATGAATATTGATCTATGGCTGAATGTATTTGCAAGTTCAATATTATTTATATTTATATTCACAGGTGGAGGAAGAAAAATACATAAATGGGAAGGGATATCAATGGTATTAATATATGCAGCTTATGTTGGATATTTAATATTGCACCCATAGTGTAAATTAATCAAGAAAAAAGCAGTGTCGAATTATTATATCGTACACTGCTTTTGTTATTATTGCTATTATTTAATATATTTATTCAAAAAACTATTATTAGCATCTCCATTTAAGCTAAATAAGTATTCTTCTTTGATCTTCCCGTCAGACCATTTTGCTAATGTTAACATGAATCCTTTTTTCTTAGTAGTTGCACCAATTGCTGCACCTGCTGCTGTATCTGGAACTGTAGAACGTGTCTCTCCAATTACTGCTGTCCAATCGCCATCGGCAAGTTTAACAGGGTGAGAAACAACACCGTCACCTTCTTTAAGGAATTTAAAGTAAGATTGAGCATCATTACTATGTTTTGCTAAATCATTCGCACTCATAGTTCCTTCAACATGAACGTCACTTGCGTGAATATCGTCAAATACTTTAATATTTTTACCTGACCATCCAATAAAGTCTAGGGTATCAAATCTCTTAAGATTTCCTTCTCTAGTCTTCGTAGAAGCTTCAAATTTTTCAACTTTCTTTTTCAAACTCATATTTTGTGTGTAGACAGAAACTGTGGCTACCAACAACAACGCGATTATAATCGATTGTATTAACGTACTCTTTTTCATTTGTTACCTCCATAAATTTATATATATATAACTAAACATTTTTATATACAAATGTAGTCTATCGTTTATTTAATTTATTGTCAACTTTTTTGTGGAATCCTATTTCTCTAATCTCAGAATATTTCCCCAATGTGCTGGAACTTCTAATGATAATGTATTATTGCTGATCGATCCTTCTACATTTCCATTTAAAATGTCCACATACTTATTGTATTCACCATTCACAGGAATATCAATAATAACAGCCTTATCAGAAGAATTAATAGCAACAATAGTTGTTTCATTTTCAGATTTTCTTTCAAATACAAATTGTTCTTGCTTAACGACTAATTGTTTATATGTTCCATGTTTTAGTGATTCCAAATGGTGTCTTATGTTGATGAATCTTTTAATAACATTTTCTAGATCAAAATTATAATTTGAATTGTTGATATCAGGTGAAATATTTGGTCTTAATGCCCAATCATCAGAGCCACCTTTTGTCCCTTTAACAGCCCATTCACTTCCATAATAGACAGATGGGATACCAGGAACTGTAAACAATAGTAAATTCACAGTATACAGGTAATAGTCTTCTAAAACCGTTCTTGCTAGACGATTGACATCATGATTATCTGTAAAGTTATACAAGTAAATATCCTTGTAAATTCCTTTTTCAATGTTAAATTCTCTATCTAATGAAAATGCTATTTCAAACATATTCTTATCATTGTGACTAGAGAAAAGACCTTTGTAGCATTCATAGTTTGTTGTAGAATGTAATCTTTCGTTATTAGCCCAGTTGAAATAGTCTCCGTGTATAACTTCTCCTAAAAGCCAAAAATCTTCTTTTTTATGCTCACAAAAAGTTCTTAGACTTGCCATAAAATCAAAATCAAGGACATCTGCACAATCTAATCTAATTCCATCTATTTCAAATGTATCAATCCAAAAGTTTACAGCATTAAGTAAATGGTTTACAACGTCATTATTTTTAAGATTTAATTTTACTAAATCAAAATATCCACTCCAGCTCTCGTATGAAAATGAGTCACCATGAGGACTAGATTGAGAAAAATCAACATTCACAAACCAATCTTTATAAATAGAATTCTCTTTATTTTCTTGTAAATCTTTGAATGCAAAGAAGTCTCTTCCAACATGGTTGAAAACACCATCAACAATAACTTTGAGTCCTTTGTTGTGCAATTCTTTTATAAGTTCTCTAAATTCATCGTTAGATCCTAAACGAAAATCTATCGAAAATAAATCTGTAGTATCATATCCATGCGATCTTGATTGAAAAATAGGGCCTAAAAGCAGTGTGTTACAATTCATATCATTAATATGATTTATCCAGTTATATATTTTATCAGTTCTATTTATTGCATGTGTTAAATTGTTTTCAGCCTTCTCATCTACAAATGCTAATGGATAAAGGTGATAAATTATGGCATTGTTATACCATTTGTTTACTTGATTAATATTTTGCTTCATTGTTATTCCTCCATTTTTTATAGTTATCATATACCGATCGGTATATGAAGGTTTTAAATTAAACCACTACTTTTATAATAGTGGCTATTGCGTGATACTTAATGTATGTTACGAAAAAATTCCGTGCATAAATTGTTTAACTGCTTTTTCAGCTAAATCTGATGTCAGAGTAAGTTCTTGAGAATAACTTAAACTGATATAAGTGTTAATCATTCCAATAAATGTCCAAGCGTATTGTTTTTCATGTGTTTTCATATTACCATGAACAATAGAAATTTCATGAAACATTTTTTCAATAAGTTCATATTGTATACATGTAAAACCTTTTGAATTCTTATATGCTGATGAATCGGGAGCCATGTATTGAAGTGACAGTGACATTCTGTAGAAATCCTTATTCTGTTTAGAAAAAATGAAATAGTATTCAACTATTTTCATTAATACCGGGAACACATCGTCAAAATACGATTTAGGATTTGCAACATACTTAGTATTGATTTTTAGGCCATCATTAAATGTTGTAAAATAGCTCTTATAAATTTCTTTTAGAAGCCCTTCTTTACTTCCAAAATGATAATACAAAGTAGGTTTTGTAATTTTATTAGCATTCACTAATTCTTGAATCCCAACAGCATCGTACCCTTTTTCAGAAAAAAGCTTAACAGCATTTTTTAAAATTTTAGTTTTATTATCCATAAAGCTATTGTATACCTATCGGTATACAAAGTCAAGTATTTTTTTTGTTTACATCATAAAACCAAACTGATATACTTTTACATATATAAATTAGGAGGATACAAGTGATTATACTAGGAAGTCAATCAGAAGCAAGATTTAAGTTACTTTCGTCATGCAATACAGAAATTAAAGTCGTTGAAGCAAATATTGATGAAGAATACGATGAGAGCAAATCAGTTTATGAAAATGTTGTAAATATTGCAAAAGACAAGGCAGATCATATTATAAAAAATTATAATGATGTGTACGATATAAATAACAAAATATTAATATGTGCAGATACAGTGGTGTTGCATAATAGTAAAGTATTATTTAAGCCAAAGTCATATCAAGAAGCATTTGAAATGATAGAAAGCTATTCAAATACAAAAGTAGAAGTAGTTACTGGTGTGTATTTGAAATATCAAAGTGAAATCCATTCGTTTTACGATGTTTCGTATGTTGAATTTCCTTATATAGATAGAGGTATTATAGACTCATATCTTTCTGAGAATGATTTTTTGAAAATATCGGGTGGACTTGATATTGATACGATAAATAAGTACTTTGATTACAATATTATTGGATCTTACTCTAATATAATAGGACTTCCAATGGAAAAAATATCAGAAATATTGGCAGATATGGAGTAAAACAAAAAGCGAGGACTAAAACCCCTCGCTTTTATAATATTGATTTTAAAATAGATTGCATTTACTTTTCTTAGAAACGTTTCCTAAAATGTAAGAAAATAGATCTAAAAAACGAATGGGAGAGATGTGTATGAAAAAGAAAAGTTTTTTATTATCTTTAGTTGTTTTAATGTTATTGTTAGTATCTTGTTCAAAAACTGGAAGTTCAAAAGATTCGAGTAAAGGTGGTTCTGGAAAAGAAGAACAGATTCTTGCATGGTCGCCTGATGTTGCACCTCAAGAAAAAGAAGCAATATTAGCAAGTGTTAATTCATTTAATGAGAAAAACAAAGGTAAAGCTAAAGTAACTCTTGAGTTTATTCCGAGAGGTAATGGTTATGATTATGAGAATAAACTTAATACTGCAATTTCATCTGGTAAAGCACCTGATGTTATAGCTATTGATGGACCTACAACAGCTGCATACGCTAATTTAAACATATTAGCACCAATAGATGAATATGTAACTGCAGAAGAGAAAGCAATGTATGTTCCATCTATAATTCAACAAGGTTCATATAATAATAAATTATATGCTTTAGGAGCGATGGAATCAAGTGTTGTTCTATACTATAATAAAGATATGTTGAAAAAAGCAGGTATAGAAGAACCATCACAAGATATAAATAATGCTTGGACATGGGAAGATGTTTATCAAGCAGCAAAAAAATTAAATAAAGATGGAGTAAAAGGAATAAATCTTTCTTGGGATTTAGGAGAAGGTCAAATATACGGATTCGCACCTATAATATGGTCGAATGGAGGAGACTTATTAAATCCTGAAGGAACAAAAGCAGAAGGAGTATTAAATTCACCACAAAACATAGACGCTTTAAAATATCTTCAAAAATTTGCAACAGAAGGATTAATGTCTTTGCAAACTGCACCTGATGATTTTGGAAATGGTAAATCAGCAATGTATTTGATGGGTGTATGGGAAATAGCAAATCTTAAAAAGAACTTTCCAAAATTGAATTGGGGATTAACATACTATCCAGCAAGTCCAAAAACAAAAAAAGTAGTTTCACCATCTGGAAGTTGGGCTTGGGGAATTACAGCAACATCAAAACATAAAGAATTTGCTGCTGCTGTTGTAAAAGAGATAACAGGAAAAGAAGGATCAAAAAGATATAGTATGGCAAATAGCATGCCGCCATCTAGAATTGATGTTTTTGCAGAAATGAAAGAGTATGATTCATACCCATTTAATATTATAAAAGAGCAAGTTACAAAGTCAGCTCATCCAAGAAATGTTTCTGTATCATATCCAGTTTTATCTGCTGAATTTGCTAAAGCTACTCAAGATATTATGAAAGGTGCAGATATTAAAGAAGTTCTTGATAGATCAGCAAAGAAATTTGATCAAGAAGCTGAAAGAAATAAATAAGCCCCATATGATTCAAAAATATAGTAATAGTTTTTTCTAAAGAGGTGTAAAAGCCTCTTTAAATTATAACTTTAAAATTTAAGGAGGGTTTTAATTTATGAAATATAATAAAGATAGAGAAAAATCATTATTAGGTTTAATTTTTATATTTCCAGCTATTTTCCTAATATTTGTATTCTTAATATTACCAGGGTTAATGGCATTAATTTATAGTTTTTACAAGATTAATTTACTAAATCCATCAGTAAAAGAATTTATTGGGATTAAAAATTATCAACAAATACTAGCTGACCCATCATTTTATAAGGCGCTAGGTAATACATTTTACTTTGCATTAGTTGTGGTACCGTTACAGTGTTCGTTGGCACTTTTATTAGCTATACTAGTAAATAAGAAATTAAAAACATCGAAAATAGCAAGGATAGCATTTTTTAGTCCAGTTGTAACATCTATAGTAGTTATATCAATATTGTGGACATTTTTATATAATGTTGATTCTGGATTATTTAATGGAATATTAAGTTCATTGGGATTGCCAAAATCTAAGTTTTTAACTGGTGAAGGTAGCGCAATGAACTCTATAATTATAATGTCTGCATGGCAAGCAGCAGGATATCAAATGATGATATTTTTAGCTGGATTACAAGATATATCTCCAGATTTGTATGAGGCAGCAGAGCTAGACGGCGCTAATACAACTCAAAAGTTTTGGAATGTAACTATACCAGGATTAAGTAATGTAATACCTTTTGTAGTCTTGATAACAACAATACAGGCATTTAAATTATTTACACAGCCATTTGTAATGACACAAGGTGGACCAAATGAATCAACGACAACTATTGTATTTATGATATTCCAGCAAGGATTTCAATTTAGAAATGTAGGATATTCATCAGCAATAGCAGTTATTTTCTTTGTCCTAATATTATTTATATCAGTATTAATGAAGAAATATTTAATGAAAGATGAGGGGTAGTGATAGTATGAAAAAATATGATGTTAGCAAGATTATGTGGTTGGTTGTACAAATAGTTACTGCATTTTTATTTATAGTTCCTCTACTGTGGATGGTTGTATCATCTTTTAAAGTAGAATCTGAAATATTTAAGGATATGACGTCTATAAAATCTCTTTTTTTGTTAAATCCAACATTAGATAATTACAAGGAAATGTTTAGTAGGGTACCAATATTTCTGTATATAATGAATAGTTTTATATATATATCAATAATAGTTGTTGCTGGATTATTTGTAAATTCGCTTGCTGGCTACGCGTTAGCAAGATTGCAATTTCCTTTTAAAAAATGATATTAGCATTGATAATATCACTATATATTATACCGTTTGAAACAGTATTATTGCCACTTTTTCTAGTAATAAACAAACTAGGGTTAGTAAATACTAGAGAGGCATTGTATTTACCATTTATTGCAAATGTATTTAATATATTCTTATTTAGACAATTTTTTATGAATTTT
The DNA here is from genome assembly GCA_018059165.1 of Leptotrichiaceae bacterium. Lineage (GTDB taxonomy): Bacteria > Fusobacteriota > Fusobacteriia > Fusobacteriales > Leptotrichiaceae > JAGOYM01. The sequence continues at coordinate 8,876 of JAGOYM010000017.1, forward strand.
CCAAGAGAAATTGAAGAAGCAGCTGAAATAGATGGAGCAAGTCCTTTTCAAATATTTTTAAGAATTATTTTGCCAAGTTCGAAGCCTATAATGGCAACATCTATAATATTAACTGTAGTTTCACATTGGGGCGATTTCACATGGCCATTAATAGCAACAAATGATGAAGGATTGAGAAATGTACAATTGGGAATACAATCATTCTTTACAGCTCCACCAGTACATTATGGGCCTATAATGGCAGCGTTAGTATTCACAACATTACCAATGATAATTATATTTTTGTTATTCCAAAAATACTATGTACAAGGAGTTACATCATCAGGTGTTAAAGGATAGAAAGGAAAGTTATGAAAGAAAATCACAGCAAGTCTAGAGCAGAAGAATATATATTGAAAAATAAGGATAAAATAAAAGATCTATATAGACCACAATATCATTTTGTAACTCAAGTAGGATGGCTTAATGACCCTAATGGTATGTGTTTTTATAGAGGGGAATATCATCTCTTTTATCAATATCATCCATATAGTGAAGAATGGGGACCAATGTACTGGGGACATGCGAAATCACAGAATTTATGTGATTGGATACATTTACCAGTAGCACTTGCACCTGACTCAGAGTACGATAAAAATGGATGTTTTTCTGGAACGGCATTAATTGAAGATGATGAGATTAAGCTAATATACACAGGTAATCTAATCGTAGACTTAGAAAACAAAAAAAATATACAAGTTCAAAACATAGCAACATCTAATGATGGTATTAATTTTAATAAATATAAATATAATCCTGTAATTGATACTGATGAAATACCAAAAGAAGCGAATATTTTTGATTTTAGAGATCCAAAAATTTTTAAAAATAATGATAAGTATTATGTTGTAATTGGCTCAAAGTCTAGTGATAATGAAGGCCAAGTATTATTTTATGAATCAGATGATACTAAAAAATGGAATTATTTAAGCAAATTTTCATTGCCTAATATGGGTGAGATGTGGGAATGTCCGGATCTTTTTGAAATAAATGGTAAGTTAGTTATGATCTTTTCTCTGATGAAAAAAGAATCTGAAAATTTTAAATTTCAAAATTTAAATCCTAATGTATATATAATAGGTGAGTTTAATTACGATACAGGAGAGTTTAAAGAAGAGTACATAGGAGAGCTTGATAGTGGATTTGATTTTTATGCTCCACAAGCATTAATTGATAGCAATGGCAGGGTAATAGTGATGGCGTGGGCCAACACGTGGGAAACAGAGCAAATACCTAAAAGAGAATCGCTCGGATGGAATGGAATTATGACAATTCCTAGAGAGGTTACTTTATCAAATAACAAATTGATGCTAACGCCTGTATCAGAACTAGATACCTATTTTAAAAAAGTATATAACGTAGGATATTTCGGAAATAAATAACCCGGTAAATGAATATATTAAGGATTTCAAAGGAAAAAAAGCAGGTCGTATAAAGTTTAAAATTTCAAATAGTGAAAAAGAAAATATAATTCATTTATGCACAAAGGAAGATAACAAAGTCTCAATACATTTAAGTAAAAGTAAACTTTTTATAGAGAAAAAATCTGAATTAGAACATTTGAAAAGAGAATTAGAGTTAACAGAAAACATGGATGAAATATTAGAATTTGATATTTTAATTGATAATAGTATAATAGAAATTTTCATAAATAATGGAGAGCTTTCATTTACGAGTAGACTATTCTTTGAATATAATTCAATAATTGACTTTGAAACAATAAATGGTATAATAAGTGATATAAAAATTTATTATAACTAGTTAATATTTATCTAGATGGATTCAATTAGTTGGAAAATGAGGGAAAATGCCTAATATAAAAGATGTTGCGAATAAAGCTAATGTCAGTATCTCTACTGTTTCAAGGGTAATAAATAATACATATGGTGTAAGTGAGAAAACTAAATTGAAAGTTATGGAGGCAGTTAAAAGTTTAAATTTTACGCCGAATGAAATAGCGCGTAATTTTCAACGTGGAGACACGAAAATAGTTGCAATAATAGTGCCATCTATAAATGATATGTTTTATTCAGAATTTTGTTACTATGCTGAAAAGCAACTTGATAGATTAGGTTATAGAACAATTATATGTAGCTCTATAAATTCCCCTAGAAGAGAAATAGAATATTTAAAAATGATGGAACAAAATAAAGTATCTGGTATAATTGCAATAACATATAATGATATTGATGATTATGTGAAATCGGATACACCAATAGTGTCATTGGATAGACATTTTAAAAACTTAAAAGGCTATATTTGCTCCGACAATTATGAAGGTGGAATATTGGCAGTTCAGAAGTTAGTTGAAAAAGGTAGCAAAAAAATAGCATATGTTGGTACTGAAACAAAGGTTGAGTCTGAAACTAAAAAAAGAAAAAAAGGATTTATTGATGAAGCAGTAAAACTAAAGGTAGATCATAAAATATTTTTAGGTTCTGATGAGAAACAGAAGAGCAATCTATTTAACATAGTATTAAATAATTTTGATGGATTAGATGGAGTATTTGTTGAGAATGACTTGATAGCATTAGAATTTATAGATTATGCAACTAGATTTGGATATAAAATACCAGAAGATATAAATGTTATTGGATTCGATGGCATACAAAAAAATAATTTATTTAAGCCAAGACTTAGTACGATTGTTCAGCCAATAGCTAAATTAGGTGAAGAAGCAGTAAATATGCTTATGGAAAGACTTTCTGGCGAGCAAGAGATTAAGAAATTAATTTTACCAGTATCATATTTTGATGGAGATACAACAAGAAAAATATAAAAAAACCTTCTATTTGAAGGTTTTTTTGTTACGATAATCTATTTCTGAAATCCTCATATTTGAAACTTCTAATTACTTTTACACCATCTTTTTCTGTATAAACAGCAATTGATGGTAAGTTTATTCCATTGAATGTGTTGTTCTTAACCATGCTATAATGAGCCATATCTGTAAAGATCAGCTTATCTCCTATATTTATTGGATTATCAAACGAATAATCGCCAATAACATCCCCAGCTAGACACGTAGGACCACCTAATTTGTATGTATATGCTTTTTCATTAGGTATTCCTGAGTTAATAATGAAAGGTCTATAAGGCATTTCTATAACATCAGGCATATGACATGCTGCAGATGTATCAACTAATAAAATATCCATTTCGTTGTAGATTGTGTCAAGAACTTCTGTTACTAGAAAACCTGTGTTTAAAGCAACTGCTTCACCTGGTTCAAGATAGACTTCAACATTGTATTTGTTTTTTATGTGATTAATACAGTTTATAAGTTTTTCTACATCGTAATCATCTCTTGTAATATGATGTCCACCACCAAAATTAACCCATTTCATGCCATGTAGATATTGTCCAAATTTCTCTTCAAACGCAACTAATGTTGCTTCCAAAGCATCAGAATTTTGTTCACAAAGAGCATGAAAGTGAAGACCGTCAATACCATCAAGTTCATCTTCTTTGAAATTGACTCTTGTTACTCCAAATCTAGAAAATTTCCCAGTTGGATTGTATATTTCTGTCTCTACAGAAGAGTATTCTGGATTAACTCTAAGTCCACAACTAATAGTTCTTTCGTGTGATTTTACAATGTTTTTGTATTTACTCCATTGATTAAATGAATTGAATACAATATGATCAACCATGCTTAAAATCTCATCAATTTCATCTTCTCTGTATGAAGGATTGAAGATATGAGTTTCATTTCCCATTTCTTCAAACCCTAACCTTGCTTCGTATAAAGAACTTGCAGTTGTTCCATTTAAATATTTTTTGATTAAAGGATAGAAATAAAACATAGAGAACCCTTTTTGTGCGAGTAAAATTCTACATCCAGTTTTATCAATAATACTTTTTAATTTTTCTAAGTTTTTAATTAGTAGTCTCTCATCAACAATATAAGAAGGTGTTGGAAGACTACTGATATCTATATCAAAATCCATTTTTTCTCATTTCTCCATTCTTTGTAAAATATTTCGTATTAGTTTATAGTAATTAGTCAACTAATGTAGGGTTGAAGTCTTCTTGCCAAGGGAGACCGTATTTGTTTAATGCATCCATGAATTTATCAGGATCCATTTCTTCTACATTATGAACACCTGGTTTTTTCCATTCACCTGTTAGCACCAATGCAGCACCAATCATTGCAGGGACACCAGTAGTATAAGAAATTGCTTGTGAACTTACTTCTTTGTAACATTCTTCATGATCTGACACATTAAATATGTAGTAAGTCTTATCTACACCGTCTTTTTTACCTCTAAAAATATTACCTATGTTAGTTTTTCCTTTTGTTCTAGGACCAAGTGATGCAGGATCCGGAAGAACAGCTTTTAGGAATTGTAATGGTACAATTTGTTTTCCTTCAAATTCAATAGGTTCAATAGATGTCATTCCAACATTTTCTAATACTTTTAAATGTGTTAAGTAGCTTTGACCAAATGTCATAAAGAATCTTATTCTTTTAATTCCTTTTATGTTTAATGCAAGAGATTCTAACTCTTCGTGGTGCAATAAATACATGTCTTTTTCTCCGATATAAGGAAAGTCGTACGTTTTTTTGATTTCCATTGGGTGAGTCTCAATCCATTGCCCATTTTCCCAGTAGCTACCATTTGCCGTAACTTCACGTATATTAATTTCAGGATTAAAGTTAGTTGCGAATGGGTAACCGTGATCTCCAGCGTTTGCATCTAATATGTCTATGTAGTTGATCTCATCAAAATAATGTTTTTGTGCATATGCAGAGAATACACCTGTAACTCCTGGATCAAATCCGCATCCTAATATAGCTGTAACACCAGCTTTTTCAAATTTTTCTTTGTACGCCCATTGCCATTTGTACTCAAATTTTGCAGTATCTAAAGGTTCGTAATTTGCAGTATCTAGATAATCTGTTTTAGTTTCAAGACAAGCATCCATTATTGTTAAATCTTGATATGGTAATGCAACATTTATTACGATATCGGGTTTATATTCGTTGATTAATGCAACGATTTCTTGTACGTTGTCTGCATCTAATTTTGCTGTAGTAATATCAATTCTCCCAGCATATATACTTTTCTCAATAGTTTCTTTTATAGCATCACATTTTGATTTTGTTCTACTTGCGATCATAATTGAATCGAAAACCTCTGAATTTTGTGCGCATTTGTGGCACACAACACTTGAAACTCCACCTGCTCCTATAACTAAAGCTTTTGCCATTTTTAAAACCTCCTAAAAATCTTATAATTTGTATTTTATATATTTGAGTAACTCAATTATTTATTTAAAAATAAGAGTATTTCTCTAAGTAATTTACACGCTAATGCAGTTGATTGACCAGATTGGTCGTATATAGGGGATAGCTCATTCATATCTAATCCTACAATATTTAATACTGATAATTTACGAATAGCATTATGTAACTCAACAAACGTAACACCACCTGATTCAGGGGTACCTGTTCCTGGGAATTCTGATGGATCAAGAACATCAAGATCCAAAGTGAAATAAACCGGTTTTCCTTTTAATTTCTCGATTATTTCATCAAGACCATCAAAGTTAAATCTTGTTGTATGAACATGTTCTTTTGCCCATTCAAATTCAACTTTCTCACCACTTCTTATTCCAAATTGAAAAATTTTATTATCTCCAACGATATCCCAACATCTTCTAATAACAGAAGCATGTGAATATACTTGACCTAAGTAATCTTCTCTTAGATCAGTGTGTGCATCAAATTGCACTATATGTAAATCTGGATATTTCTTTGCAACGGCACGTACAGCACCTAATGTTACAGAGTGTTCGCCACCAATCATGAATGGTACTTTACTATCAGAAAGGACTTTGCCAACATAAGTTTCAATATCATTCAGAGCACTATTAGAGTCACCAAATGATAGTTCCAAGTCACCACCATCAAATACACTCAAATCTTCCAGATCTTTATCTTGATAAGGGCTAAATGTTTCTATCCCAAAGCTTTCGTTTCTCATTACAGCACTGGCAAATCTTGTTCCAGGCCTAAATGATGTAGTGCTATCAAATGGAGCACCAAATACAACAATGTTACTTTCATCATATTCGTTGTCACAACCAATGAATGTATGAATATTTCTATTTTTCATTAATTAACTCCTTTACGTAGTTTGGTAATGCAAATGAACCTTTATGCAATTCTGTATTATAATATTTTGTTTTGATTCCTAATTTATTCCATTCATCAGCTTTCAGATCTTGAACCGGATTATATTTCTTAGAAGCAAATCCAAATAACCAATGTCCCGAAGGATATGTAGGAATATGTAATTGATAAACTTTAGCAATTGGAAATGTAGAATTTAACTGCTTATGTGCACGAGCAGTAGCTTCTGCATCTGCTTGATAATAAGGACTTTCATGTTGATTAACAAGAATTCCATCATCTTTCAGAGCTTTGTAACAATTTCCATAAAATTCTCTAGTAAATAAATCTTCACCTGGTCCAAAAGGATCAGTTGAGTCAACAATTACAATATCGTATTCATTTGATTTAGATCTTACAAATTTAAGACCGTCTTCAAAATATAGATTAACTCTAGGATCGTCTAGCTTTGATGCAGTCAATGGTAAAAACTCACGACAAACATCGACAACCATTTTATCAATCTCAACCATATCAATCTGCTCAATACTATCATATTGAACAAGCTCTCTAATTGTTCCACCGTCTCCAGCACCTATAACTAATATTTTTTTTGCATCTCTTTTGACAGCCATAGGAACATGGACAATCATTTCATGATAAATAAATTCATCTTTTTCTGTTAACATCATAAACCCGTCAAGTGTAAGAAATTTACCGAATTCTGGTGAATCAAATACATCGATACTTTGAAATTCACTTTTCTTACTAACTAGTTGTTTATTTACTTTTATTGAAAATCGAACATTTTTAGTATGTTCTTCTGTATACCATAATTCCATTATTCATCCTCCTCCAAAACAGGGTTGTACGGGATACTGTTAGGATTATCATCGATTACATTTATGAATTCGACTTTCATATCCTCAGTTCCTGTTAATAAACAACCTTTTTCTTTCGCATACATAATGTATGATATGATTTCCTCTGTTATCTTTTCTCCAGGTGCAAGAATCGGGATTCCAGGGGGATATGCCATAACAAACTCTCCACTTATTTTCCCAGCACTTTCTATAATAGGTATGTACTGTTTATTTGAAAAGAAAGCTTTTTGAGGTGGCATAACAACAATCGGATCAATGTATTCATGATCAAACATTCCTGCAGAATCTTTTGAATAGAGTCTTTTTATCTCCGCAAGCGACGATATTAGACGTTCTATTTCAAGTCCTCTATCACCTGCTGAGATAATTGCTAATATATTACCTAAATCTCCAAATTCGATTTGAATATTGTATTCGTCTCTTAATATATCGTATACTTCGATACCAGCAAGACCTATATCTTTAGTGAATACAGATAATTTTGTAGAATCAAAGTCACAAACCATATCATTATCGATGAGTTCACGACCATAGGCATAGAAACCGCCTAATTTATTTATTTCAGTTCTTGCATATTCAGCAAAATCAATAGTTTTTTTAAATAATGCTTTTCCATTAATACTTAAATTCTTTCTTGCTGCATCAAGAGAAGTTAATAGTAAATATGAAGAGCTAGTTGTTTGTGTTAAATTTATTATTTGTCTAACATAATCTGCATTTATTCGTTCGCCACTTAGTAGAATGGAACTTTGAGTTAATGAGCCACCTGTTTTGTGCATACTAATTGCTGCCATATCCGCACCTGCTGCCATAGCAGAGATTGGCATGTTATCACCAAAGTAAAAATGTGCGCCATGTGCTTCATCAACAAGAACAAGCATATTATTCTCGTGAGCAAGCTTAACAATTGATTTCAAATCAGAACAAATTCCATAATATGTAGGATTATTTACTAGTATTGCTTTCGCGTCTGGATTTTCTTTTATTGCCTTTTTCACATCTGAAACAGACATACCAAGAGAAATACCAAGCTTTTTATTTAGTCCTGGATTAATGTAAACAGGTGTTGCCCCACAAATGACAAGAGCATTAATTGCACTTCTGTGTACATTTCTAGGCATTATAAGTTTATCTCCAGCTTTACACGTCGACATAATCATTGCTTGAACAGATCCAGTAGTACCACTAACCATAAAGTATGCTTCCTTAGCACCAAACGCCTTAGCGGCAATATCTTGAGCTTCTCTAATAACAGAAGTAGGATGGCATAAATTATCAAGTGGTTTCATAGAATTAACGTCCATTTTCATGGCTTCTTCGCCAATAAAATCTCTAAATTCTTTATTTCCACGGCCACCTTTATGACCAGGGACATCAAATCTAACAACTCTATTATTTAGATGCTTTCTTAGTGCATCAACAAGAACAGTTTTTTGTTGTGTATCCATTAACACCATCCTTTTCTATATTTTAGTATATGTTCATTCCACTATATATTTCTATCATCTCTTTACGAAGTCTATTAGTTATCTCAAGCCGTTCTTGAGGAGCTATTTCATAGACATCTTGATTAAATAAGTAATTTTGTAATTTAATATCTTTTATTAACATTTTAGTGTGAAAGATGTTTGATTGATAAACATTAACATCAATCGCATCATAAATTCTAAGTTTATCTTTTTCAATATAATCTTGAATAGAAGTAATGTTATGATCAGAAAAGAATTTCTTCCCTGATAAATCTCGTGTGAAACCTCTAATTCTATAATCCATAGTAATGATATCAGAATCAAAACTGTCTATAAGGTAATTAAGCGTATTAAGAGGTGAAATCTCACCACATGTTGAAACATCAATATCTACACGAAAAGTAGAGATTGAGTTGTCTGGATGATACTCAGGAAACGTATGAACAGTAACATGACTCTTATCAAGGTGAGCGTGTACAGTTCGATGTTCGTGTGCAGTTTCGCCTTCAGAATCCAAATCACCACTAAAAAAAGGTTTCCCTTTATTACATGAGGAATCAACAAAATTAAGATCTATTCTTTCTTCAGCAATTAATACATTAACAGATGCACCTTGTGGCTCGTAATCCTGCTTTGAAATATTAAGAACTTGAGCACCAATCATATCAGTTACTTTTAATAATATTTTTGTTAAACGCTCCGAATTGTAGTGCTCATCAATGTATGCAATATAATCTTTTTGTTCTCTTTCTGTCTTAGCATAACAAATATCATAAATATTAAAACTAAGAGTTTTGGTAAGATTATTAAATCCGTATAATTTTAGTTTTGATTCCAACTTGCTCATCACTTCCTTTTCACAGTTTGTACCAATTTTAGTATTTGTAATTTTTGTCAAAAAACGATATAAAAATAACACTAATACTAAACTTGATTTTTTGTTATATTAAACTTTATGGTGAATTATAACATTTATAGTCTACTTTTACAATAACTTTTTTAAAATAAAACTAGCTATTCAAATATAAAACGTATCTGTGGTATAATGTAAATAAAATATATAGAGATAGGCAGATTGATATGAAAAAATGGTATAAATTAGATGCATTTGCAAAGACATATTCTTCAATCATGAGTGAAGGAAGAACAACATGCTTTCGATTATCAATTTTATTGAGAGAAGAAGTAGATAAGAGCATTTTAATAGAGGCATCGCAAGTATTGAAAGACCAATACGATTTTTTTAATTCGGAATTGAAAAAAGGAATTTTTTGGAATTATCTTCAACATAAGGATAGTGATTTTACTGTTATCGAAGAAAAGACGTATCCGTGTACAGATATAAGAAGAAAAGAGCCATTAAGAATTATCTATTATAAAAATAAAATATCTATTGAGATAGCGCATTTCTTGACTGATGGAACAGGTGCCGCAGAATTCCTTAAAGATTTAGCAAAAGTCTACATTGACTTGAAGTACGATGATGAGAAGTTACTAGAACTTAAGAGAAATAGAGACTTGATAGTTTCTAAAGAAGATAAATATATAGACTTATATAGTAAATATTTGAAAAAAGTAAGTAGAGAAACAACTGTTAAGAAAGCATTTCATTTCCCATATAAGAGATCGGAACGAGGACATTACTATGTTACAACGGGAGAAATGTATATAGAAGATGTGAAGAGGGAAGCTAAAGTTTACAATACGACAATAGGAAAATACATGTTGGCAACATATTTTAAAGTTATACTAGACACGTATGAGAACATGAAAGATCAAGTTGTAATAGGTGTTCCTGTAGATTTACGTAACATTTATAAGGAGAAAACGTATAGAAATTTCTTTATAAACATAACACCAAGTATTGATCCAACGTTAGGAGCATATTCATTAGAAGAAATTATAAAATATTTGGATAGTTATTTTGAATTGAAGATAACAAAGAAAGAATTTTTCAAAAGTATATATAAAGCAATGAATCCTGTAAGTAATAGAATAGTAAAGATAGTTCCATATTTTATAAAAAAAATGTTATTTCCATTTATATTTGACTATTACGGGGAACGTGGATACACAACGGGATTCTCTAATTTAGGAATATTTGATATAGATGGTTACGAGCAGCATTTTCAGGGGTTAAGATTTGTCCCACCACCAAGTAAAAGATGTAAGATAAAAGTGGGAATTGTAAGTGATAAGGATAAATTGTATTTTACGTTTGGAAATTTGACAAATAACTATGAATTAGAGAAGAACTATTTTAGATATTTAAAAAGACATGGAATTACATCAAAAATCATAACAAATTATGAGAGAGGTTAGGATGACATATGTATTGCATAAAATGTGGAGTTGAATTAGAAGACGGGATAGAAAAATGCCCTCTTTGTGGAACAAAAGTTCCTGTAATCGAAGTACAAGGCAACGAACAAATAGGTACGAAAGAGTACCCTACAATAAAGATTAATCTGTATGAAATAAAAATAAAAAAGATAAAAAAATCAATTTTCTTAACATTTCTAACGATATGTATGATAACAATATTTGAGATATATCTTCAAAATGTTGTTATGTATGGTGAAATGAGATGGGGATATTATGCTATTCCCTCAGTAATCCTATTTTTATTAAGTATATTCGTGTTTTTGGATGATTATTCATTCAGGCAAAATTTATTACTATTATTTTTAGGAATATCGGCATATTTGGCATTTCTTGATTTCCATGATGGTAAATTTACATGGAGCTTGAGAACAGGAATACCAATTGTACTTACGCTATATGTCTTAGGATTAATATTCTCATGGATAATGAGTAAACATAAATCAGACAAAATAAAAACATTGAATTACTTCTTAATATTAGTGGGTGTTTTCTTATTAATATTGGAATTGATAGTGAGACATAGATTGTCATGGTCTTTATGGGCCTCAATTCCTCTTTTCATACTTGGTATAATGTTGAAATATATTTACAAGTCATATAAAGAGGAATTTACAAAAAGGCTTCACTTATAAAGAAGGAATTAAAGGAACTCTAGTAGATACTGCATGAAGTGCAATATTATGAATCATTACATCAACAGTTGTAGTACAATCTGTAAGTATAGAAACATCATATTTTTCAGCAGATTTAGATATTGCTGTATGCGTAACACAATTTTGAGTCATCATACCGCAAATCAATAATTCAGTTACATTCATGCTTGATAGTGTTTCTTCTAATGTAGTGTTCACGAAACTATCAGCATATTCTTTCACAACAATTGGTGCATTTGGTGCTAATTCTAGTATTCTAGGATGAATGTTGACACCTTCTGTTCCTTTGTTGAAAAATGGTGCGATACCTAGCTCACTATTTGCAACATGCTGTATGTGAATAATTGGAATATTTTGCGCATTTGCTTTGTTTATTGCATTTTCAATGTTATTAAGTGTTTCTTCTGTATTCCAAAGGGAAAATGCACCTCCTGGGAAATAGTCATTTTGTAAATCAATTAATAATAGTGCTTTGCTCATTGTAAAACCTCCTACGAAATAATATAGTATTTTAACTATATATAATGATATCACTTTAAAATATATAAATGAATTGTGAGTTGTGCTTATTTATCCTAAATAAGTTACAAGTTGAAAGGAAAGAAAAATGGATAAAATAAATGAAAAAATAATAGCGTTACTAAAGAAGAATAGTAGAATTAGTTGGCAGAAAATCGGAAAAGAACTATATATTACTGGACAAGCTGTCTCTGCACGTGTGCAAAAGATGGAGGATGAAGGTGTAATTAGCGGATACACTATAAAACAAGATAATATTGAGCGGCATTTTATTACTGTATTTATGGAAAACAATAATTTCAGTCAATTTGAGAAATTCATAAAAAATCAAGAATGTATAGAAGAAGCATATAAAGTTACTGGTGAAGGGTGTTATCAACTAGTATTCACATCTATGGGAAATTCAAAGCTAGAGAATTTCTTAAATGATTTACTTGTTTATGGAAGGTACAAAGTGCTAAGTTCAGTTAGATGTGTGAAGTAAAGGGGAAATCAATCGTGATTATTATTATGGTTGATTTTTTTGTATGCAGGATACAGTTTAGGTGCTGAATCTATTTGGGAGAAAGTGTTATTTTACAGTATTTAAGAGGAGATATAAGATCTAAGTTTAGTTAGATATGTGAAGTAAAGGAAGCAAGAAAATGGAAATATTCAGCAATAATTTAAATGTTGACTTTAATGATTATAATATCAAGAAAGGAGGGACTTGTGAATATATCTTTTAAGGAAAAATTTAGATTGGGGGAAAAAATAAAAATACAAAGGTTGAATGATAAAAAATCATTAAGGAAATTAGCATCTGAGTGTG
>JAGOYM010000057.1 GCA_018059165.1 Leptotrichiaceae bacterium
GCTGCTACTGGGCTATTTGCTCCCCATCCTACTGGATCAATCCAATAACCAATACCCATTAATATTGCTGCAGCTGGTAATACTGCTACCGGAACCATTAATGCTCTACCTAATTTTTGTAATTTTTCCATAATCATTTCAATCACCCTTTCTCTTCCTTAATAATATAGTTTATATAATACAAGAGTTTTTGAGGCTCTTATTTTAATAACAAATTTGTTTTCTTCATTTTTGAATCTTAATTCATTTTTTTAGTTTTTTTTTGAATTAATCTATAATATATAATACCATTATTTTCGAGTTTGTCAAGAGAAAAAATAAAAAATAAAAAAAATATTTTTATTTATCAAAATACTCTATTACATTTAACAAATTCGGCAGTTCCATGTAATACATTTTTCTTATTTCTTCTGTTGATAATATCTTATCTGGAATCATCATAGGTACCATATTTGCTGCATGTGCAGCACGAATCCCATTTAACGAATCTTCTAATACTAATGTTTCATTAGGTAATACGTTGATTTCTGTAGCTGCTTTTAAGAAAATTTCAGGGTTTGGCTTTCCATGCGTTATGTCATCACCACATACAACATATTCAAAATATTTTATTATTTCTGAATTTTTCAATAATATTTCAGCTTTTTCTCTTCTTGATGATGTCGCAACAACCATTTTCTTATCATTATTTTTGAAATATTCAAATATTTCTATTGCTCCATTCATAAAAGGAAGTTCTCCTTTTCTTCCCAGATCAACTATATACGAGTCTATTTCCTCAGTCATCAAATCATAAGGAAACTCTTGACCGTATGCTGCTTTATATATTTCTCTTGAACTTTTATCTGTCATACCGATTGTCTTCATTATTACTTCTTCAGTGATGTCATAACCATATCTTTTAGTTATTTCATAACCTTTTCTTATATAGATTGACTCTGTGTCAAATATCAATCCATCCATATCAAAAATAACTAAGTTAATATCATCAAGTTTTATTCTTTTCTTTGGTTCACTCATAATGTTCAACTCCTTTTATCTTTTCTTCATTATAACACATTTTTAAACAATAAAAAAAGGTAGCATTTAAAACTACCTTCTTCTAATATGTCTACTTAGTATGCATTCATTCCACCTGCTATATTTATTACTTCGTACCCTCTTTTAGACAAATTATCACATACCATTGAAGATCTATTACCACTTTGACATAAAATGTAGTATGTCTTATCCTTATCTAAGAACATCTCAGTATCTGATACAACATCATTCATTTCTATATTTTTTGCACCTGGCATACTTCCTGTGTCAAATTCTGCTTTCGTTCTAACATCTATAATTGCTGCATTTTTTAATTTCTTTGCTTCTGCCATTGATATACTTTCATATTTTTTCTTAAAAAACATCTTTCTCCTCCATTCTCTATTATATAAATAAGTTATGGTTCGCATCATCTGCTTCTTGCATATACATTGCTACTCCACCATATTCTATTCCATCTATTAGTTCATCTTTTTTTATTCCCATAACATCCATTGACATTGTACATGCTATTATTTTTCCACCATTTTCTATGTACTGATCTAGTAATGAATTCAACGTTTCTACATTTTTAGTTTTCATTACATAGTCTATCATTTTTCTACCCATTCCACCAAAATTCATATTAGATAATTGTAATTTCCTCATTCCCTTTGGCATCATGAATCCAAACATTTTCTCCATTATGTTTTTCTTTGTTTTACTGTTATATCCTTCTTTTCTTAATGCATTCAATCCCCAAAACGTAAAGAACATTGATACATCATTTCCCATTGCAAGTGATCCATTTGCTATTATTAAAGATGCAAATACTTTATCGAACTCTCCACTAAATACTACCATCGTGCTTTTCTTTACTGTTGAACAACTATCTGAAGGAACTGTTTTTGCTTCAGGAAGATCGCAAACATGCGCTTTTTGAATTGTTGCACTTATAATTCCGTTATCATTCTTAACATCTAGTAATACATTTCCTGTCTTTTTAACCCAAGCCTTTATATCATTTTCAAATCCTTGATCTGTAGCTTTTGCTATTATTGTATCGCCATCATTTATTTCTGAAATTTTATTCTTAACTTTCATTATTGGACCTGGACATTGTAGTCCACACGCATCTAATATCAAGACTTCATTACTGATTAATTGCTTTCCCAAGTTTCCAGAGCTCCCTGAGTTTTCTTTAGTTGCTCCAAAATTTATTTCATTAGACTGATCTTTCATAGCTGCATTATATATTGTTGTTCCTCCATTTAAGTTAAGGACTTTGTACCCCATATTTTTCAACAATCTTTGTGCATTATATCCTCTCAAACCAATTTTACAATATACTACGTATTCTTTATTTTTATCTAATTCATTAATTCTATCTCTTAACTCATGCAATGGGATGTGTAATGAATTTGGTATATTAAACAATTCATTTTCTTCATTTGTTCTAACATCTAATAATATTTTTCCTTCTAATTCATTCCATTGAACTTGCTCCATTTTATCATAAACAATATTTTGTGCCATAAATCCTGCATAATTCACTATATCTTTTGCTGAATTGAACGGTGGCGCATATGCTACTTCAATATCATCTAAGTCAAATACTGTTAATTTCCCTTTTATTGCAGTTGCTATAATATCTATTCTCTTATCTACGCCGTTGTTTCCAACTGCCTGTGCACCATATATTTTACCTGTTTCTGGATCAAATATTATCTTAAATATTATATCTGTTGCACCTGGGTAATAACTTGCATGATGTGGTTTTACAATTGTTATCGTTTTATAATTATAGTTTTTTGCTTTTAGAAATTTCTCATTAAGACCTGTTGCTGCTACTGTTAAATCAAATATTTTTACAATTGATGTTCCTATCGTTCCATTGTATTTTTCATTTTTTCCTAAAAGGTTTGCTGCTACTATTCTTCCTTGCTTGTTTGCTGGTCCTGCAAGTGGTATTAACATTTTTTCATTTACAATAGGATTCGTTATTTCTACTACATCTCCTATTGCATAAATGTTATCATCGCTTGTTTTCATCGTGTCATCAACTATTATTGCACCTCTATCAGTAACTGATAAATTTACAGCTTTCGCTAACTTTGATTCAGGTTTAACTCCAATTGACATGATTAGCATATCAGTTTCAATTTCTTGACCACTAGCTAATTTCAATACTTTCTTATTGCTTCCATCTGTTTTTTCAATAACTTCAGATATATCAGCACCTAAATACAGCCCCACTCCTCTTCTTTTTAATTCATCGTGTACAAATGATGCCATTTCATAATCTATTGGTGCCATGACTTGATTAGCTTTTTCAATAACAATTACATCCATCTTCTTGTGTCTTAGATTCTCTGCTATCTCTAATCCAATAAATCCTCCACCTACAACAACTACATTTTTAGGATTTGTTTTTGATACATAATCTTTTATCTTATCCATATCTTCCATATTTCTTAATTTCATATAACTTGATTCCGTTAGGCCCTTTATTTCTGGTACAAATGGTTCTGCTCCAGTTGATATAACTAATTTGTCATATGATTCTGTATACTCTTCTTTCGTCACTAGATTTTTTACATTTAGCATTTTATTATTCTTATCTATTGATAATACTTCTGTGCTAACTCTTATATCAAATTTGAATTTTTTCCCTAGACTTTCTGGTGTTTCCAATAATAATCTGTCTCTATCTGCGATTACATCGCCTATGTGGTAAGGTAATCCGCAATTTGCAAAACTTATGTATCCTGTTCTCTCAAACATTACTATTTCTACATTCTCATCTAATCTTCTTAGTCTTGCAGCTGTACTTGCTCCTCCTGCAACTCCTCCTATTATTACTACTTTCATTATTCCTCCTGCATTATAAATTTATGTTTTATTATTTTTTATTACTTTTAATTACAACAGCAGCTAATTCTTCAAGGCTATTTGCTACAATTATTTGTATTCCTTCTTCTTTATTCCCTAGAATAATAAGGTTATCACCTGGAGTTATTCCTAACTCATCACGTATTTGCTTTGGGATAACTATCTGCCCTCTTTCTCCTACTTTTACTGTTCCACATTCAAATTCTTTTCCTTTATATTTCATATAATTCCTTTCTTGTTACTTTTATCCATTTCTTACTATTCATACTTTTCATATTTGTATGATAAATCATTTTTGATAAAATGTCAATAAAAATCTCTAGATACCGATATTAATACCTAGAGATTCACTATTTTCTATATGTTGAAATATTTTGTAAATGGTTGTGCAAATACAATTGCGCTAACTGATGCTTCAGGATACATCATAAATCCTTCTGTTAGTACTACTTCTATTTTTGATTCTGGCTTAAGTAAACTAAATAATTTCTTCTGATCTGATAATTCAGGGCATGCAGGATACCCAAAAGAATACCTATTTCCTTGATATTTTGCTTTCAATACATCATCATTTTTCATTTCTTCATTTTCTATACCTAATTCTCTTCTCATTTCAGCATGAATATATTCTGCTACACATTCTGCTAATTCCAAGCCTATAGACATTACTAGATGACTCTTGTAAAACTCGCCATTTGCTTTCAATTCTTCTGATGTTGTTCTTGATTTTTCTCCTGAACTGACCACAAACATCCCGATATAATCAATTTCTGTAGGATGGATATAGTCTACTAATGACAAATAATCGCCCCACTCTTGACGTGGGAATTCAAACTCTTCTATAACTTTTAATACTTCTAAATTATCATCTAATATTTCAATTTTATTCCCATTTCTTCTACATGGAAAATATTTGTACATTCCTTTTAAATCAAAATACTTATCTCCATTCTCAACTATTTCTAGAATTTCATTATATAATTTAATAGCTTTAGGGTCATTTTGTTCAATAAGATCGCCTATAATCCACTTCATTCCTAAATGTTTTCCCATTAACATTTGAAGATTGATATACTTAAATACTTCTTTTGCTGAAATATTTTTATAAACTCTATCTTTTAATTCTTTAGGTTTATATATATTTTCAAATTCAAATTCAGGTAATTTCACTGTACTAAAATCTATCTTTTTACCTTTATTAATAACACTTCCAACTGTTTCTCTAACTACATCAGAATCAGCATTATCATTATTCTCATTGTTTTCAATCAATAATAACTTTCTTCTTTCCTCTAAATGCGTTATAACTTCATTCTTTTTATTTTCATCAATTAACTTATTCAAATCACTAAGTGCTGTCATCGCATCTTTTGAATAAATAACTATATTTTTTTCATATGCTTTTTCAATCTTATTTATCGTAAATTTCTCAGTCAATGCAGCTCCTCCAACAAGTATAGGAACTTCTATTCCTGCATCTTTGAAAACTTTAACTGTATTAACCATCTCTGTTGCTGATTTTACTAATAATCCTGAGAGTCCTATAAAATCAGGTTTTTCTTCTAATATCACTTCTCTCAATTTTTCAGGTGTTACATTTATTCCAAGATCAACTATATCATAACCATTGTTTCCAAGTATTATCCCAACTAAATTCTTCCCGATATCATGTACATCACCTTTTACTGTTGCAAGTAACACTTTCCCTTTTGATACTGTTTCAGATTTCTCCATATATTGTTCTAGGTGAGAAACTGCTGCTTTCATCACTTCAGCACTTTGTAACACTTCTGCAACAATTAAATCGTTATTATTGAACAATCGTCCAACTTCATCCATCCCCGTCATTAGAGGCCCATTTATGATGTCTAGAGGCTTATATTTATCTCTTAATTCCTCAAGGTATACTTGTAAATTTTGTTTACTTCCTTCTACTACTAATCTTGATACTTTTTCTTCTGTTGTAAAATTATCTGTATTAACTTCTTTTACAACACCTTTTCTTTCTCTATATAATGCTACGAAATCTGCAACTGTCTTATCATTTGTATTAAATAATATATCTTCAGCTAACTTAAGTTCTTCACTCGATATTTCGCTTAATTCTATTAGTTTTTCTGTATTCACAATCGCAAAGTCTAATCCAGCTTCATATGCTTTTTGCATGTAATACGTATTCAATACTTCTCTTCCTGCAATTGGAAGACCGAACGATATATTACTAACTCCTAATATTGTCTTTACATTTGGAAATTCTTTCTTAATCTCTCGTATTGCTTCGATTGTTGCTGTCGCAGAACCAATATATTTTTGATCCCCTGTTGCAACTGGAAAAACTAAAGTATCAAATATTATATCTCTCTCATCAATTCCATATTTTTTTGTTAATAACTCATGTGATCTTCTTGCAACTCTAACTTTTTTTTCTAAGTCTACTGCCATTCCTTCTTCATCAATAAGTCCAACTACTACTGCTGCACCGTATTGCTTAATAAGTTGTGACATCTTCTCGAATTTCTCTTCTCCATCTTCAAGATTTATAGAATTAATTATTCCTTTACCTTGCAAATATGAAAGAGACTTTTCTACAACATTAATATCTGTAGAATCAATCATAATTGGTATTTTAGCAAACTTCGATACTTTATCCAAAAATCTTGACATATCTTCTACTTCATCTCTATCAGGATTTGCTAAACAAATATCGATAACGTCCGCATCGCCTTTTATTTGCAATCTCGCAACTTCTGTCGCATCATCAAATTTTTCTGCAACTATCAAATTTTTGAATATTCTTGATCCAATGACATTTGTTCTCTCCCCAACATACATTGGTCGTCCTTCTTTTTCTAGAGAGACTATAAGTCCACTAATTTCTGATGTACTAGTTTCTTTTTTCTGTCTCACATTATGATTTTTTGTCTTCTCTTTTATTTTTGCTATATGTTCTGGTGTTGTCCCGCAACATCCACCAACAATATTTATATATTCTTTCTCAAAAAAATTATTTACTTTTTCTGCTAATGTTTCTGGTGTTTCATTGTATACACCATCTTCATTTGGTAATCCAGCATTAGGATATGCCGAAATAAATGTATCTGTTGCTACATCACTCAATTTAGCTAAGAAATTTTCCATAAATTCAGGTCCTGTTGCACAATTTAATCCAATTGATAAAGGTTTCATATGTTTAGTTGCATAATAAAATGCTTCAGCTGTCTGCCCTGCTAAAGTCGTTCCTGTGCTCTCAATAGTAAATGATAACATTATAGGTACTTCATA
>JAGOYM010000018.1:0-5411 GCA_018059165.1 Leptotrichiaceae bacterium
AAATTAGTTATAGACACTGTTAAAATATCATTTTCTTTCGCAAGTTCAGCTGCTTTTATTACCTCTGAAGTTTCCCCAGAATCTGAAATTAAAATAAGTAAATCGTCCTCTGTAAGTTTTGAAATAACTGAAAAAGTTAAATGAACATCTGACGAATAAAATATATTGAATCCTATCATTTTTAATTTTTTATAGAAATCAGAAGCTGCAATTGATGAATTTCCAATACCAAAAATGACAATATTACTAGCTCCAGAAATAAGACGAATAATGGTCATAAAATCATCAGAAGAATTAAGGTCATGTGTAAACTCTATAATTTTCTTATACTGATTAACAATTTTCAAATTTGTGAGATCAAGATGTTCTTTTACATTGATTTCATTTTCGTAAATATTTTCATAATCCATTCCTTTTATCTCTTCAGTGAGATCTCTAAAAGTTTTATAACCTAGTTTCTTAGCAAATCTAACCGACGTTGCTTGACCAATACCAAGTGTATGAGCTAGATCATATGAATTCATTGTCTCGAGATCACCAATATTTTCTATAAGGTAATCAGCTATCTTTATTTCACTTTTTGTTAATTTGTTACGTACTGCTTGTAGTTTTATTTGAAACATCGGGTCTCCTAAAATTTTAATAATATATATTTAATAGTATTTTACCATATAAATTTACAAATTAATAGTTCGTTGTAAAAAAATAATTATCAAAATAATTCAAAAAAAATTGATTTTTTTGAATTATGTGGTATTATATATTAGGAACAAAAATATTTGTAGAGGTGATCTAAATGAGAGTAATTATTTTGAAAAACAAGGAAGAAATAGGTAAATGGAGTGCGTATTACATTGCAAGAAAAATTCTACAATTCAAACCTACAGCTGAAAAGCCTTATGTAATTGGCTTGCCTACAGGTAGTACACCACTAGAAACATACAAAGAACTTATTAATTTATATAATGAAGGAATAATATCATTTGAGAATGTCGTCTCATTCAATATGGATGAATATGTCGGACTTTCACCAACACACAAACAGAGTTACAGATATTTCATGGAAGAAAACTTTTTTAAGCATATAAATATAAAAACTGAAAATACTAATGTACTAGATGGACTAGCGGAAGATCTCAAAAAAGAAGCTGAAGAGTACGAAGCTAAAATAAAAGCAGCAGGTGGAATTAGATTATTCTTAGGTGGTGTAGGTGAAGATGGACATATCGCATTTAATGAGCCAGGCTCTTCTTTATCATCAAGAACGCGTGATAAAGAATTAACATACGATACAATACTTGCAAATTCAAGATTTTTTGATAATGATGTTGAAAAAGTACCAAAATATGCATTAACAGTGGGTGTAGGTACATTAATGGATTCTGATGAAGTTCTGATAATGGCAAATGGATATAACAAATCTAGAGCAGTTTATCACGGGGTAGAAGGCGGGGTAAATCACTTGTGGACAATATCAGCATTACAATTACACAGAAGAGCAATATTAATTGCAGATGAACAGTCAGTATCGGACATAAAATTAAAAACTTATAGATATTTCAAGGAAATAGAAATGGTTAATCTTGATCTTGCAAAAGTAAAAGAAGAGTTATTAGCAATAAAATAAATCAAAAAGACGGAGATGAATAATTATGATACTGAAAAATTGTAGGATATTTGATGGTGAGAGCTTCATATCTGAAAATGTTATTGTATTGAAAGAAGATAAAATTGTAAAAATAATTTTTGAAAAAGATCTAGGTGAAGATTTGATGAATGATGAGGTAGTTGATATTCAAGGAAATATTATATCACCTGGGTTCATTGATTTACAGCTAAATGGATGTGGTGGAGTCTTATTTAATGATGATATTTCATTAGAAACATTGAAAATAATGAATGATACTAATAAAAAATATGGATGTACATCATTTCTTCCTACATTAATAACATCTCCAGATGAAAAAATAGAAAATGCCCTAAAATTGATGAAATCTCTTCATAATAGGGAAGAATTTGGTGTGCTAGGATTACATATCGAAGGACCATATATAAGTGTTGGAAAAAAAGGAATACACAGACCAGAATATATAAGAGTTCTTTCTGATAAAATAATAAACGAGATTTCTGAGGCTGGAAAAGATATAGTAAAAATAATTACAATTGCTCCAGAAAATGCACATATAAATCATTTGAAAGAAATACAAAAAGCAGGAATTAACATTTCAATAGGTCATACTGATGCGACATATGATCAGTGTAACGAAAAAAAAGAATACTTTAATCATGCGACACATCTATACAATGCAATGAGGGGTCTAGAATCGAGAGAACCGGGTGTTCTAGGATTTATATTAGATAGTAGTAACATTTATTGCGGGATAATACCGGATGGCTTACATGTCCATTATTCATCAATATCGATAGCAAAAAAATTATTAGGTGATAAATTATATATGGTAACAGATGCAGCAAGTCCAGCAGGGACAAATATGACAGAATTCATGTTTGAAGGCAATCTTGTATATCATAAAGATGGGAAATGTGTAGATGCTAACGGAACATTAGGTGGTTCAGCATTAGTGATGATAGACGGTGTGAAAAATCTTATTCAAGGTGCGAAATTTTCTTACGAAGAGGCACTTAAAATGGCAACATCATATCCTGCAAAAGCAATTCAAGTTGATAGTAGATATGGACATATAAAACCAGGATATATTGCAGATTTGACATATTTTGATGAAAACTTTAAAGTAAAGGGAACGATATCAAAAGGTATTTTAGAAAGATATTAGAATTTTTAAATCTCTCAAAACCCCTAAAATATTGAATAAATATATAATATGAAAAGAAAAAACGATTGTTATTGAAAAAAAAATGGAAATGGACTAGTAAATTAGAAAAAACGGGGTATAATTAGAGCAGAAAGATAGTAAAAAAAATTAAGGAGGTAGTTTATGGAAGTTTTAGCTATGATTTTAGCAGGTGGAAGAGGTTCGAGACTAGACATTTTATCTGAAAATAGAGTTAAACCTAGTGTGCCGTTTGCAGGGAAATTTAGAATAATAGATTTCACACTAAGTAACTGTTCAAATTCAGGTATATATGATGTAGCATTATTGACTCAGTACTTGCCATTTTCATTAAATGAACATATTGGATCAGGAAAGCCTTGGGATTTTGATAGGAGAGATTCAGGAATAGCATTATTGCAACCACATGAAAAGCCAGATGGACAAGTGTGGTATACAGGAACAGCTGATGCTGTGAAACAAAATATTGAGTATATCAAAAGAAAAAATCCAGAATACGTAATAATCTTATCAGGGGATCATATTTATAAGATGAATTACAATTGGATGATTGAAGATCATAAGAAAAACAATGCAGAATTAACAATTGCTGTAAAAACAGTACCTTGGGAAGAAACAAATAGATTTGGAATATTTGAAGTAGACGATACTAAACAAATTTTAGGATTTGAAGAAAAACCAAAAGAAGCAAAAAGTAATTTAGCTTCTATGGGAATATATGTATTCGATACTAACATATTAATAGATTATTTAGAAAAAATGTGTGATGACGAATTAGACTTCGGTAAACATATAATACCAGCAATGCTTAAAGAAGATAGAAAAGTTTATGTTCATACATATGATAGTTACTGGATGGATGTGGGTACATATGATTCATACTTGGAAGCAAACTTAGATTTAATTAAAAAATCTGAAGAAATAGGAATTGATCTATATGACCAAAACTGGAAAATTTACACAAAAAGTGAAGATTTACCAGCAGTTAGAATAGGAGCAACAGGAAGTGTTATAAACTCTTTAGTAAGTAATGGATGTAAAATAGAAGGAAGAGTAGAAAACTGCGTATTAGGTCCTGGAGTAACTGTAAGACAAGGGTCAACTATTAGAAATAGTATATTATTTTCAGGAACATATATTGATGAAAATACACATTTAGATACAGTAATAACAGATAGAAGAGCATATGTTGGAAGAAACTCAATCATAGGTTACGGTGATGATTATACAGCAAATGAAGAAAAACCAGATTTATTATCAAAAGGAATAAGTGTAATTGGTAAAGGTGCACATTTACCAGAAGCAACAATTGTTGGAAGAAATGTTAGAATCTTCGGTGGAGTAAGACTAGAAGACTATAACAAATTTGTTCCAAGTGGAGCAACAATAAAAGGTTAATAAAACAATAAGAAATAGAGGGTGATTTTGATTGAAGATAGTTTATTTAGCTTCAGAAGTATTTCCATTTTTTAAAACAGGTGGTCTAGCAGATGTAATGCAGGCATTACCTAAAAAAATGCAAGAGTTAGGTCATGAAGTATCAATAATTATGCCTAAATATAGTCAAATACCTCTTAAATATCTTGAGAAAATAGAATTCGTTGCAACATTAGAAAGTCATGGTGAAGTTTTCAATTTAGTAAGATTACCGGATGATAAAATAAATTACTATTTTATAGAAAACAGTAACTACTATGAAAGAGATTATGTTTATGGACATATCGATCAAGATGTTCAATATGCAATGTTTTGTGAATTAACTTTAAGATTTTTAAAAGAGATAAACTTAAAAGCAGATATATTACACTGTAATGACTGGCAAACTGGTCCATTACCTTATTTCTTGAAAACTAGATATGCTCAAGATGAGTTTTATAGTGAAATGAAGACAATATTTACAATACATAATTTGATGTATCAAGGTAAAGCATCAAAACGTTCATTTGAAAGAATGGGGTATAGTGTTGATAAAGGTTACTTGAATTTCTTAGAATTAGGAATGGAACATGCAAATATGGTTACTACAGTAAGTAAGACATATGCTGAAGAAATAAAATATCCATACTTTAGCGAAGGTCTAGAATGGATGACGAATTATAGAAATGTTTATGGAGTACTAAATGGGATTGATGTAGAATATTTTGATCCTGCTACAAATCCTGACATTGCTGTGAAATTCAGCGTTGAAGATAATGATTTTATAGAAAAGAAGAAACAAAATAAATATGCATTACAAAAAGAAGTAGGATTACCTGAATCAGATGTTGCATTAATATCTATGGTAACAAGGCTTGTAGAAGGAAAAGGACTAGATTTAGTTTCTGCTAAAATAGAAGATTTACTTTTACATGATGCAGTTCAAGTATTAATATTAGGAAGTGGAGATAAGTCTTATGAAGAATATTATGAGTACTTAACTAAAAAGTATCCTGATAAATTTAAAGTTTATTTAGGATATAATGTAGGTCTTGCTAATAGAATATATGCTGGAAGTGACATGTTCTTAATGCCTTCAAGATATGAACCATGTGGTCTAAGTCAAATGATTGCAATGCGTTTCGGAACGGTTGCAATAGTTAGAGAGACAGGTGGATTAAA
>JAGOYM010000018.1:5511-21333 GCA_018059165.1 Leptotrichiaceae bacterium
AATATATATAAATGATATAATAATAAAAAAATATTAGGAGGAAATAGAATGAATTATAAACTTTCAAATGATGGAGCATTTCCATTGGTAATAGTAACTTTAGAGACAGGTGAAGAAATCAAATTAGAAAGTGGCGCAATGGTTTATCACAACGGTAAAGTAGTATTAGAAGGAAAAATGAACAGTAATGGTTCAACAGGATTTGGTGGATTATTAAAAGCTGCGGCAAGAACAATGGTTAGTGGAGAAGGATTCTTCATAACAACAGCAAAAGGAACAGCAGCAGATAGTTCAATCGCAATAGCACCAGCATCTATTGGTGGGATAAAAGAATTAAATGTAGGAGCATCAAAATGGTGCGTAAATGATGGAGCATTCTTGGCATGTGATTCATCAGTTACATATAACATGAAAAGACAATCAGTTGGAAGAGCACTATTCGCAGGAACAGGTGGATTATTTGTAATGGAAACATCTGGTGAAGGAACAATGTTAGTAAATGCATTTGGTGATATTATAGAGATAGATTTAGATGGAACAGCACCATTTATAGTTGATAATGAACATGTTGTTGCTTGGGAAAGTACTTTACAATACAACATAAAATCAGCTTCTGGGATATTTGGATTTAAAACAGGAGAAGGACTTGTAAATGAATTTGTAGGAAAAGGTAAATTATACATTCAAACAAGAAATACAGCATCTTTAGCTTCTCTGTTACGTCCATTTATAGCAACTGGTAAATAATAATATGAATAATAAAGTTACAAAGCAAGCGATTATATCGAGTGTACCAATTTTTGGATATGTTGGAGCAGGGTTTGCATTTGGAATACTAGCTAAAAAATATGATATATCATTGCTTCATTCTATCATGATGAGTATATTCATATATGCAGGTGGAATGCAATATATTGCACTTGAATTTTTCAGTAAGCAGATTGATTTATTATCATTATTTCTAATAGCTATTTTTGTAAATATAAGGCATGTTGCGTATGGAATTGCAATGTTAGATAGATATAAAATAATGACAGGATTATCAAAGATATATGCTGTTTTCTCTTTAACAGATGAGACATTTGCAGTATTGCAAGGGAATCCAGAGAAAAAGTTAAGCGAAAAAGAAAAGAAGAGTTTTTATATTATATTGAGTTTTGCTAATCAAATGTATTGGATATTAGGAACAATTATAGGAAGAGTTGCAGGAAGTTATATTACATTCTCTCTAAAAGGTGTAGAATTTGCATTGGTTGCATTATTTACAATAATATTTATAGAGCAATGGAAAAATAATGTAGATCATAAGCCTGCGATTTTAGGATTTATAATTGCGGCAGTAGTTGTTATATTCAATCAAGGAAGTAACATGATAACGATCTCGATAGCTATATTGCTATTGATTAGTATATTAACAAAAAAAAGAACGAATCATTATAGTTAAGATTCGTTCTTTTAAATTTATTGATTTTTCGTAAACAAACCTGCAACGAAAACGAATATTGTAGCAAAAATAGCAGATATGATTATTTTAGTGAAGAATCCATCTCCTCCTAAATTTAGAAAGTTTGCTATAAAACCTCCAACTAGCCCTAAAATAATATTCATGATGACACTTCTAGATTTACCAGTCGCCAAACCTGATAGCCATCCTGCTAGACCACCAATTAACAAAGTAATAAGAAAATTCATATATACCGCCTCCTGTTTTATCTCAACTCAATTATACTCTTATTCCAACAATATACAAGTTATATTTTATTTATATTGAAATTATGCTATTATATTATAAAGTAGTACACTAATAAGGAGTAAATAATGCCATACATAATCTTAGCAATAATGACCGTATCACTAGGTATGATAGTAGTGAGATTCTTACCATTTGTAGTATTTAGAGATGATAAACATATCCCTGAAATTGTAAGACATTTTACTAAAATATTGCCAACAGCAATAATACCAATGTTAATAATATATAGCCTAAAAGAAACTAAAATTTTGAAATACCCATATGGGATTCCTGAAGTAATTGGTGTAGCATCAGTTGTTATTTTACAAAAGTTATTTTCAAATGCATTTCTTTCAATCATTGGAAGTACTGTTATATATATGCTTTTAGTACAGATCATATTTAAAATATAAAAAATGCTTGCATTATTTTGAAAAAACTGCTATTATTTTGGAAGTTTGGATACACGAAGTTTATTCGAGGAGATGATGACAAATGAAAATTATAATAGATGAACTATGTAACCAAAAAAAAAGTAAACGAAGCGGAATACACAATATACCTATCACTGGGAATAATGACATTTCTTAATGAAATGTTGCTATTCCCTTTTTTATTACAAAATCAAGAATTTATAACTATTACTAGGAGGAATGATGAAAGCTAAGCTAATATTGGAAAATGGAGAAGTTCTTCATGGGAAATCATTTGGACATGTAGAAAAAACAGTTGGAGAATTAGTATTTACAACATCAATGACTGGTTACCAAGAAGTACTGACTGACCCTTCATACTATGGGCAAATTGTTGTAATGACATACCCATTAGTAGGAAATTATGGTCTTAACCTTGATGATGACCAATCAAGAGGAGCAAAAGTCAAAGGATTTATAGTAAAAGAAGATGCTAAATTACCCAATAATTTCAGATGTGAGATTAGCTTGAAAGGATATCTCAAAGAGAATAAAATAATGGGGATAAAAGGAATTGATACTAGATATTTAACAAAAATAATACGTGATAATGGCGCAATGAAAGCAATTATAACAACAGAAGATTTACTTCAAGATGAGATAGAAAGCATATTTGCGAATTCTACTAACAATGAAGCAGTTAAGAATGTAAGTCGAAAAGAAATAATGAAAATTGAAGGCGAAAATGAAAAAATAGCAATATTAGATTTAGGAATAAAGCAGAATATAATAAATTCATTTGTAAAAAGAGGATGTGAAGTTACTGTGTTTCCAGTAACAACGCCTAAAGAAGAAATAGATAAATATAATCCAGATGCGATATTTCTTTCGAATGGACCAGGAGATCCTAGAGATATACCAGAAATAATAGAAATGACAAGAAAATTCATTGAAGAGAAAAAAACTGTAATTGGAATTTGTCTTGGACATCAAATTGTAGCTTTATCACTAGGTGGTGAAGTGAGTAAAATGAAATTTGGACATAGAGGAAGTAATCATCCTGTTAAAGATATAGACAGAAATAAAATATTCATAAGTTCACAAAACCATGGATATGTCGTAACGAAAGTACCTAGTATATTACGAGAAAGTCATATTAACCTAAACGATAATACTAATGAAGGTATGAAAAGTATTAATACAGATGAGTATAAAATAATGACAGTACAGTTCCATCCAGAAGCATCACCAGGACCAGAAGAAACAGCTTACATATTTGATGAGTTTTTGTCACTAATACGAAAATAGGAATAGGAGGATAATTACATGAAAAATAATGATATAAAGAAAGTTTTAGTAGTTGGATCTGGCCCTATAGTAATAGGTCAGGCTGCGGAATTTGATTATTCTGGGACACAAGCGTGTGAAGCACTTAGAAGTGAAGGAATTGAGACAGTCTTAATAAATTCTAATCCTGCAACAATAATGACAGATAAAAAAGTGGCGGATATAGTTTATATAGAGCCTATGAATATTGAAATAATTGAAAAAATAATAGTAAAAGAACATCCAGACTCAATATTAGTTGGTATGGGTGGTCAAACAGCGTTAAATTTAGCAGTAGAATTACATGATAAGGGAATACTTGAAAAATATAATGTGAATGTTATTGGAACATCTGTTGATTCAATAAAAAGAGGTGAAGATAGAGAACTATTTAGAGATACAATGATAAAGATAGGCGAACCAATCATAGAATCTGCAATAGTTACAACATTTGAAGAAGGAACAGCATTTGCCAACAAGATCGGGTATCCCGTTGTAGTCAGACCAGCATACACACTAGGTGGATCAGGTGGTGGGATAGTAAAAAATCCTGAAGAGCTAAGAGATACACTATTAAAAGGATTGAAGTTATCAAGAGTTGGACAAGTTTTATTAGAGAAATCAATACTTGGATGGAAAGAAGTAGAATATGAAGTAATGAGAGATCAAAATGGAAATTGTATAACAGTATGTAATATGGAAAATATAGATCCTGTTGGAATACATACTGGAGATTCAATAGTAGTGGCACCATCTCAAACACTATCAGATAAAGAATACCAAATGTTAAGAACATCATCAATAAAAATAATAAATGAGATAGGAATTGTCGGTGGTTGTAATGTACAGTTTGCACTAAATCCGAATTCTTTTGAATATGCAATAATAGAAATAAACCCAAGAGTATCAAGATCATCAGCATTAGCATCAAAAGCAACTGGATATCCAATTGCAAAAGTTGCAACAAAATTATCATTAGGATACACACTTGATGAAATAAGAAACGATGTAACAGGGAAGACATTTGCGTGTCACGAACCTGCAATTGACTACGTAGTTGTTAAGATACCAAAATGGCCATTTGATAAATTTGATAAAGGTGTTAGACAATTAGGAACTAAAATGATGGCTACAGGTGAGATAATGGCCATAAGTAGTAATTTTGAGTCAGCATTTTTAAAAGGAATAAGATCATTGGAAATAGGTCAAGAAAATCTCGAACATCCTAGAGCAAAATTAAAAGGAATAGAAGATTTGAAAGAGCGAATTCAAAATCCTGATGATGAACGAATATTTTATCTAGCAGAAATGTTAAGAAGGGGATATATTAAGAAAAAACTATCTGAATTAACTGGGATAGATATATTCTTTGTAGAGAAAATAGAATGGATAGTAAGACAAGAAGAATTAATTAAGATGTTAGAAGTAAAAGACTTAACAGAGGTAAACCTTAGAAACTGGAAGAAAAAAGGGTTTTCTGATAAAAGTATAGCAAATCTTATGGATGTGTCAATTGTAGACATTCAAAATAAAAGAAAAGAATTTAATATTAACCCAACATACAAAATGGTAGATACATGTGCAGGAGAATTTGAAGCAGTATCACCATATTACTACTCAACGTATGATTATTATGATGAAGTGAAGATTAGTAACAAAGAAAAGATAATTGTTATTGGATCGGGACCAATAAGAATAGGGCAAGGAATAGAATTTGATTATTGTACAGTTCATTCGATATTAGCGCTGAAAGAAAAAGGAATAGAGACAATTATAATTAATAATAATCCTGAGACAGTGTCAACAGACTTTACAATAGCTGATAAACTATACTTTGAGCCGCTTACATTAGAAGATGTAATGGAAGTTATAAAAAAAGAAAATCCATTAGGTGTAATATTACAATTTGGTGGACAAACATCAATAAAACTAGCAAAAGATTTGGCAAAAAACAATATAAAAATAATCGGCACAAGTGCTGAAAGTATTAATGCAGCAGAGGATAGAGAAATATTTGATGAATTGATGGACAGATTAGAAGTAAGAAAGCCTAAAGGAAAAGCAATATGGACAGTTCAAGAAGCATGTGAAATAGCTCAAAATGTAGGTTATCCAGTATTAGTTAGGCCATCTTATGTACTAGGCGGACAAGGAATGGAAATATGCTACGATGAGGAGAATTTGATTAAGTACTTAAGCAATGCATTTGAAAAAGATAGCGAGAATCCAGTCTTAATAGATAAATATTTGAATGGTATAGAAGTTGAAGTAGATGCAATTTATGATGGTGAAAATGTATTAATACCAGGAATAATGGAACATCTTGAAAGAGCGGGAGTACATTCAGGGGATTCAATGACAGTTTGTCCGCCACAAAATCTTAATCAGAAGACTATAGATGACATATGTGATATAACGTTGAAAATAGCAGAAGCACTAAATGTAAGTGGAATGATAAACATACAATTTATAGCATTTGAAAATAATGTTTATGTAATAGAAGTTAATCCAAGATCATCAAGAACAGTACCATATGTATCAAAACTAACAGGAATACCAATAGTTGAAATAGCAACAAGAGTAAGTTTAGGAGAAAAACTTGCAGATATGCCTTACGGAACAGGACTTAATACAAATATAAAATTAGTAGCAGTAAAAGTACCGGTATTTTCAACAGAAAAAATAGATGGTGTTGAGATTTCATTGGGACCTGAAATGCGGTCAACAGGAGAAGTCTTAGGAATTGGAATAGACTATAATGAAGCAATGTACAAAGGGTTATTAGGGCTGAATAAAAATTATGATATTGGAAACATAGAAAATCTCAAAGCACTAGTAACATTGAAAGACAAGGATAAACTAGAATTCTTACCACTAGCAAAAAAAATGCAAAATTTAGGATACGAAATATTTACAACAGAAGGAACGCATCTATACTTCTTTGAAAATGGAATTAATACAACAAAAATAGAAAAAATATCAACAACTAATGGAAAAGACGGGATACTCGATAAACTAAAAAATAGAGAAGTAAATTTTTTAGTAAATACACCTACAAAAGTGAATGATTCTCAAAGAGATGGATTCAAAATGAGAAGAACAGCTATAGAACACGGAGTTGAAGTATTTACATCACTCGATACATTTAGAGTGCTTCTAGAAATCCAAGAAAAGTCAATGAGTACAGCAGAAGTTAACATATATGACATAAACAAAATTTAATAGGAGATGGATATATGATTGCGAGAAATATAATATCAATTGATGATTTAACTAAAGATGAGATACTTGAAATACTAGATAATGCGAAGAAGTTGGATTTAATGGAAGATGAAAAGAAATCGGAATATCTTAAAAATAAAATAGTATCGACAATGTTTTTTGAAGCAAGTACAAGAACCAAGTTATCATTTGAGTCAGCAGCACAAAAATTAGGTGCACAAATATTACCATTTGATTCTATTGCATCATCACTAAGTAAAGGAGAATCATTCCTCGATACAGTGAGAATGTTAGAATCATATGCAGATATATTAGTCATAAGACATCCGAATGACGGAGCAGCAAGATTAGCAACGGAAGTGTCAAATAAACCTGTATTAAATGCTGGTGACGGGGCAAATCAACATCCAAGTCAAACATTACTCGATCTGTATACAATAAAAGAAGAAAAAGCAACATTAGAAAACTTAACGATAGCATTTGTTGGGGACTTAAAGTATGGACGAACAGTACATTCATTAACAAAAGCAATTATACACTTTAACCCTAAAAAAATATATTTTGTATCGCCAGAATTACTTAAATTGCCGAAAGATTTATTAGAGGAATTAGATAGTAATAATATAAATTATGATATCCTTGATGATTATAGAGAATGTTTACATGAAGTTGATGTATTCTATATGACAAGAATTCAGAAAGAAAGATTCCCTGACATTGAAGACTACGAGAAGCTACGTGGAATATATGTTATTAATAAAGAAAATATTGAAGGAAAGACAAAAGAGGACATGATAATTATGCATCCACTTCCAAGAGTTGATGAGATATCAACAGATTTAGATAATACTAAGCACGCATTATATTTTAAGCAAGCAAAAAATGGGATTCCTGTTAGGCAAGCAATGATGCTAAGAGTACTAAACATGGAGGTGAAGTAATGGAATTACAAATAACAGCAATAAAAGATGGTATTGTAATTGATCACATACCTAGCGATAGAACATTCAAAATATTTGAATTATTAAAACTTAAGGATTACCAATCAGTGATCCTTATTGCAGAAAATATAAAGAGCAGCTCACTAGGAAAAAAAGGGTTAATTAAAATAGAAAATAAGAAGTTATGTAAAGAAGAACTAGGTGAAATTGCACTTATTGCACCTACTGCAACAATAAATATAATAGAGAATTTTGCTGTAATAGAAAAATTAACATTAGAAATACCAGATGTCATAAATGATTTGATAATTTGTAATAATCCTAAGTGTATATCGAACCATGAAAAAATAGAAACAAAGTTTCATAAAGTGGAGATAAATAAGGATAACCATAAATTCAAATGTCATTTCTGTGAGAAAACAGTATACCAAGATGAGTTGATTCTAAAATAGAGGAGGAGCAATGACAAAATATTTAGAGGAAGCAGAAATTTTAGAAAATAAAGAAGTTTCAAAAGATAATTTTTTACTAATACTTAAGTCTAATAATTTACTAGAGAAACTTGTTATTCCTAAAGCAGGGCAATTCTATATGATAAAAGGTAAAGATAATGCAAACATACTGAGAAGACCGATTAGCTTACACTCGTATGATGAGCAAACAGGAGAATTACAATTTTATTATAAAGTTGTTGGAGTAGGGACGAAGGATTTTACGAGATTTGAAAAAGGTGAAAAGATTGATATTCAAGGGCCTTTAGGAAATGGGTTTACAACGGATTACAAAAACAAGAAAATAGTTGTAATTGGTGGTGGAATAGGACTTGCACCATTTAAGCAATTAATAAATGAAATGAAAAAGGATAATGAAATTGTGTTCATTGGTGGTGCTAGAAATAGAGAAGAAATAAAAATAATTGATAATTTCGGGATAGTTGAGTCCGATAATATTAAAGTAAAATTATGTACTGATGATGGAAGTGTAGGGCAAGAAGGATTTACAACAAATATATTAGAAGAATATATGATTAATAAAGAAAATAAGATTGATATTATTTTTGCATGTGGACCACATGCTATGTTAGAAGCTGTCGGAGCAATTGCTAACAATAATAAAATCAAATGTGAATTATCGCTTGAAGAACGAATGGCATGCGGTGTTAGGGCATGTGTTGGATGTTCAATTAAGACGCTATCTGGTATGAAAAAAGTATGCCATGATGGGCCTATATTTGACTCTACAATAATTATTCAAGATAAGAATATAGAAGTATTAGAACAAGGAGGTTGTGGTTGTGATTAATAATGTTTTAGAGACAAATTTTGTAGGAATTACAATGGCTAATCCTCTAATGACTGCAAGTGGATGTTTTGGATTTGGTCTTGAATACAAAGATTATTTTGATCCTAATGAATTAGGGGGAATAGTTGTTAAGGGCCTAACTCTTGAGCAAAGAGATGGAAACAGTGGAATTAGAATAGCAGAAACACCATCAGGAATGTTAAATAGTGTAGGACTTGAAAATCCTGGAATTGAATACTTTGAAAATGTAATAGTTAATGAAATAAAAAAGAATATTAATGTCCCAATAATCGCTAACATAAATGGTAGAACAGTTGAGGAATACATTGAATTAGCTAGTAGAATAGAAAATATCGATGAAGTTCACGGAATAGAATTGAATATTTCATGTCCAAATGTAAAAGATGGTGGAATGGCATTTGGAGCAAATAAAGATATGGCGGGTAGAGTTACAAAAGAAGTAAGAAAAGTTACTAGAAAGCCACTTATTGTAAAGGTATCACCAAATGTAACGAATATTGTAGAAATTTCTAAAATTGTTGAAGAGAACGGTGCAGATGCTATTTCTATGATCAATACATTACTAGGAATGTCAATTGATACACGAACAAGAAAACCAATATTAGGAAATACATTTGGTGGATTATCAGGGCCAGCTGTTAAGCCAGTTGCATTAAGAATGATATATCAAGTATCGAATGAAGTTTCAATTCCAATACTTGGCATGGGCGGAATTAGCAATCTTGAAGATGCGTTGCAGTTTATATTTGCAGGAGCAAGTACAATAGCACTAGGTACAAGTTTCTTTCCTAACCCGTTAGTAGCATTAGAAATAAAACAAGGATTAGAAAAATACTGTATAGAAAATAATGTTTCCAATATATCAGAATTAGTCGGAGCAGCTCATAAAGATGATGGTTTATCATTTAGAAAAAGAATATTACTGTAATTATATATAATGGAGGTAGTAATGGAAAATAATAATTCGAAATTAAGAGCGAAAGACAGATTAATTGTGGCATTGGATTATGATAATCTTAATGATGCAATTAACATAGTAGAAGATTTAGGAAACAGTGTAGAAATATATAAAGTTGGACTTGAAATTTTTCTTAATACAAATGGTAATATAATTGATTATTTAAAGCTAAAAAAGAAGAAAATATTTCTAGATTTAAAATTCCATGATATAACGAATACGGTTAAGAAAGCATGTGAATATGCAATTGACAAAGATATATTTATGTTTAATGTTCATGTTGCAAATGGATCAAAAACAATGTCAGCAATTTCAGAAATAGCTTTGAAAAAGAAATCTAATTCAATAATATTAGGTGTTACAGTGTTAACAAGCTTAGATATAAATGATATAAATGAAATTTATGACTCATCTTATAATAATGTCAATGCCATAGTTAATAATATGGCAGGATTAGTAAAAAAATCAGGATTAACGGGTATTGTGTGTTCGGCACAAGAGGTAAAATCAATAAAAGAAAAACACGGAGCAGATTTTATAACAGTTTGTCCAGGAGTGAGACCTAGTTTTTCTAGCACAGACGATCAAGTGAGAGTAATGACACCATATGAAGCAATAAAAAATGGAGCAGACTATTTAGTCATAGGGAGACCGATAACGTCACATAGCGACCCTAGGACGGCTGTAGAGATGATATGCAGTGAGATGGAAGGAGTGAAAGTATGATCCTCTTGAAAAATGGAAAGAACTCAAGAAATGAATCAATGAGCATTTTGATAAAAGAAAATAAAATACATAAAATATTTAATGGTAATGAAAAGATTGATGTTGAAAGTAATGACTTGCAAATAATAGAATTACAAGATAAATTAATACTTCCTGGAATAATTGATCCGCATACTCATATGAGAGATCCTGGATTTACAGCGAAAGAAGATTTTACTACAGGATCAAAGGCATGCGCAAAAGGTGGAATTACAACATTCATGGATATGCCAAACACAAATCCTGCAACAATAACATATGAATCATTATTGTCAAAAAAGAAAATTGCCAAACAGAAGAGTATAGTTAATTACGGGTTTCATTTCGGTGGGAGCAGATCTAATAACATTGAAGAAATCAAAAAAGTAATAGAAAAAAATGCAGCGTGTGCAGTAAAAGTATTTTTAAATGTATCAACAGGTGAGATGTTAGTAGAAGATGATGAAATATTAAATGGAATATTTGAAAATTCAGAATTAATAATGGTACATGCAGAAAATGAAATGATAGATAAAGCAGCAGAGTTAGTAAAGAAACATAAAAAAAGACTATATGTATGCCATATATCATCAAAAAGTGAAATGGAAAAAGTTATAAAATATAAAAATGATGCAGTAAATAATGACTATGAGGTGTATGCAGAAGTTACACCACATCACCTTTTTATAAACGAAGCAACGAGAGAGTCAAATGAGACAAATAAGAAATTATTAAGAATGAAGCCAGAATTAAAGACAAAGGAAGACAATGAGTATTTGTGGAATGCCTTGTTAGATGGCCAAATAGACACAATTGGAACAGATCACGCACCGCATTTATTAAGTGAAAAAGAGAAGTCAGTTGTGTTTGGGGTACCAGGCATTGAGACATCGTTAGCACTTATGATAGATGCATATAATAAAAATGAGATTTCACTTGAACTTATAGAAAATGTAATGAGCAATAATGCAGCTAAAATATTCTCTCTAGATAAAAAAGGTAAATTAGAAGAAGGATATGATGCTGATATTATAGTTGTGGATACTAATAGGCAATGGACTGTAAAAAAGGAAGAAATAGAAAGTAAGTGTGGGTGGTCGCCATTTGAAGGATACGAATTATTAGGGAAAAATTATATAACAGTGGTAAATGGGAATATAGTTTATATAGATGGTGAATTTGATTTAACAGTTAGAGGAGATGATGTTAGTGAGTAAAGATTATAAAGTTGAAATAGCAAATATATTATTAGACACAAAAGCTGTAAAAATAAATGTATCTGAGCCATTTACTTTTGCTTCAGGGATAAAGAGTCCAATATATTGTGACAATAGAGTAATTCTAGGATTTCCAGATGCATGTGATGTAATAGTGGATGGATATATAAGTCTAATTGAGAGTGATGTTGAGGTTATTGCTGGTGTTGCAACAGCTGGAATTCCATGGGCTGCATTCATAGCAGCAAAGATGAAAAAGCCACTTGCGTACATACGAAACAAGCCAAAAGAACATGGTGCTGGAAAGCAAATTGAAGGTGCGGATGTTAAAGGTAAAAATGTAGTAATAATAGAAGACCTTATATCAACAGGAAAGAGTAGCCTAGTTGCAGTGAATGTAGTTAAAGCAGAAGGTGCTAAGAGTATAGACGTCAGATCAATATTCTCATACGGATTTGAAGATGCGAAACATAATTTTGCAGAAGCAGAAGTTGAATTTAAGAGCATCTCAAATTTTGCTATTTTGATAAATGTACTTAAGGAGAAAAAATATTTATCTGATAAAGAATCAGAAATAGCACTTAATTGGAGTAAAGATCCTAAATCATTTAAAAATTAGAATGAAATTTTCCTTGCAAAAAAGTGAGAATTTTGGTATATTATATCTAGTCGTTAAACAGTATAAATAAATTTTAAGCTCATATAATTCCCTAATATGGTGGGAAGTCTCTACCGGTAACCGTAAATTACTGACTATGAAATTAAAGTAACTCTTTTTGTGTTACTTTTACTTTTTAGTGTATATTATATTTATTTTATAAATTATAATGTAACGTAGTAAAAAAATATGAGTAAGAGGAGGTAGAAGTGAAAACATCTAATAACTTTATAATTTACGTACTACATAAATTGCATAGGTTGCAAATGATAGGCGAAGTTTACACTAATACTAAAATATACAAAGACTACAAAATGAAAAAGATTACAGGAAAAGAATATATAAAAATAAGAGCGCTTGGAGTATAACCATATACTTCCAAGCGTTTTTATTTACAATTAAGCTTTTGGAGGGAAAAATGAATTATAGAATTTATGTAGAGAAGAAGAAAATATTTAATGTTGA
Source organism: Leptotrichiaceae bacterium (assembly GCA_018059165.1). Classification (GTDB taxonomy): domain Bacteria; phylum Fusobacteriota; class Fusobacteriia; order Fusobacteriales; family Leptotrichiaceae; genus JAGOYM01. Next base: position 18,511 of record JAGOYM010000018.1, read on the forward strand.
GTCAGAAGAATTATTTAATGAAATAAGAAATGATATGCTTATTACTAATATTGAAAATGTTAAAGTTATAAATATATACGATATTTTTAATATTGATGGAGCAGTTTATTTACAAACTAGAGATATTGTGTTCTCTGATAAAGTAAGTGATATTGTTTATGATAAGTTAGAGTCATTAGAATGTGAAGGAGCACAAATGTTTGCTGTTGAATATTTGCCTGGTCAATACGACCAAAGAGCAGATTCAGCAAAGCAATGCATTGATTTATTATTGGAGAATACGGATTCAAATACCAATATAGAAATTAGAAGTGGTAAATTAATAGTTCTATATGGTAAATTAACGAATCAAGAAATTCAAAAAATAAAGAAATATTATATAAATGAAGTTGAGATGAGAGAAAAACAATTAGATAAACTAGAAATAGTAAACGAAGTCCCATCAAATGAAACTATTGAGACAATAGACGAATTTGAAAAATTATCTGCTTATCAATTACAAAACCTTAAAAATGATATGGGCCTAGCAATGACAACAGAAGACTTAAAACACATTCAAGCATACTATTCCAAAGATGAGAAAAGAAATCCAACAGAGACGGAAATAAGAGTATTAGATACGTATTGGTCAGATCATTGTAGACATACAACATTTGAAACAATACTTGAAGACATACAAATAGAAGACGGTAAGTACAAAAAAATATTTGAAGAAAATATAAATGAATATTTACTTAGCAGAAATTATGTATACGGAGAAAATGCTAAAGATAGAAGTATAACATTAATGGATTTAGCAACGATTGCAGCAAAAGAGCAAAAAAGAAAAGGAAATCTGTCTGACTTAGAAGAATCAGATGAGATAAACGCATGTTCAATATATGTTGATGTGAATGTTAATAATAAAATAGAAAAATGGATATTACAATTCAAAAATGAAACGCATAATCATCCAACAGAAATAGAACCATTTGGTGGTGCAGCAACATGTATTGGTGGTGCAATAAGAGATCCATTATCAGGACGAACATACGTTTATCAAGCATTAAGAATAAGCGGTTCTGCAAATCCAAATGAAAAAATAGAAGATACAATGAAAGGTAAATTACCACAGAAAATAATAACAACAAAAGCAGCACATGGTTATTCTTCGTATGGTAATCAAATTGGACTAGCAACAACATTTGTAAATGAGATATATCATAGTGGCTATAAAGCTAAAAGAATGGAACTAGGGGTCGTTGTAGGCGCTGCACCAGCTGAAAATATAAGAAGAGATAAACCAGAAAAAGACGATGTTGTTATATTACTAGGTGGAAGAACTGGAAGAGATGGAATTGGTGGAGCAACAGGATCATCAAAAGAACATACAGAAAAATCTACAGAACAATGTGCAGCAGAAGTACAAAAAGGAAACGCTATTACAGAGAGAAAAATACAAAGATTGTTTAGAAATAAAGAAGTTACTAGATTAATAAAGAAATGTAATGATTTTGGTGCTGGTGGAGTATCCGTTGCAATTGGAGAGTTAGCTGACGGACTTATAATAGATTTGAATAAAGTACCTGTTAAATATATTGGATTGAATGGAACAGAACTTGCAATATCAGAATCACAAGAAAGAATGGCAGTTGTCATAGATAAAAAAGACAAAGATAAATTCTTGGAATATGCAGATAAAGAAAATTTAGAAGCAACAGAAGTTGCAGTTATAACAGAAGAAAAAAGGCTTGTTATGGTATGGAATAACAATAAGATAGTTGATTTATCAAGAGAATTTTTAGATACAAATGGAGCAAAATCAAAAATTAATGTAACAATTGATGGATATAAAAATATAAATAATTCGAGTGAATTCTTCGAAAGAAGTGATATCACAGCAGACAAATTAGAAAATAAAATAGAGCAAAATATGGCAACAATGAATGTTGCATCACAAAGAGGATTAATAGAAATGTTTGATTCTAGTATTGGATCAACAACAGTATTAATGCCATTTGGTGGTAAATATCAAAAAACACCATCAGAAGTTTCTATACAGAAGTTACCAGTGATGAATGGGACAACAAATACTGCATCAATAGTTGCACATGGTTATAATCCTAATATATCATCATTATCACCTTATCACGGTGGATTATATGCTGTAATTGAATCAATGAGTAAAGTTGTAGCCGCAGGTGGGAATTATAAAAATATAAGATTTACATTTCAAGAATATTTTGAAAGATTAGGTGAAGATAGTAAAAAATGGTCTAAACCATTACTAGCATTATTAGGGACAAATAAAGTATTGAAATACTTCAACCTTGCAGCTATAGGCGGGAAAGACTCAATGAGTGGAACATTTAATGATATAAGTGTACCGCCAACATTAGTCTCATTTGCAGTAACAACAATGAGTACAGAAGACGTAATAACAACTGAATTTAAGTCTTCAGGAAACAATGTTTATTATATAAGATGTCCAAAAGATGAGTTAGGATTACCGAATCTTGACAATGTTAAAGCAATTTTTGATTATGTTAGTAGTAATATAAATTCGAAAAAAATAGTATCAGCATTCGCATTGAAAGATGGCGGAATAATGGAAGCTATATGTAAAATGTCGATGGGTAATAATATTGGTGTAAGAATAGATGGTAAGAAAATTGAAATAGAAGAAGAACTATTTGAAAGAAATTACGGTTCATTTGTAATAGAAACAAGTGAAGAATTAGAAGAAACAAATACAATCGATATTATACATATCGCTGAAACAATAGAAGAAGGAATTATTAAATTAATTGATAAGAAGAGAAATCCAACAATCGTTGAGATAGA
>JAGOYM010000058.1 GCA_018059165.1 Leptotrichiaceae bacterium
AGAGTATAATGAGTGATTCAGAAAAGTCTTATCTTGCTTATGTTTTAGATTCGATTAAGAAAGAATTCTATTATAATATTCTTTTGACAAATGAAAGTTACACTTCATTTGGACTAGATATAGAATTTAAGTTTGATACTAATGATCGAAAACTTTACATAAAACAAGTTAGACCTTATAAAAAAGCAAAATAAAAAGGCAGGGATATAATCCTTGCCTTTTTTCTTAATCCTTTATCTTTTTTTCAACCTATTTTTTGGTTTCTTTTTTGATACTTTTTTTGTAATAGTTGGTGCCTTTTGATCTTTTACATACACAATTTTACTATCTACATATGTTGATGTCTGTTTTTCATGATATGTTGGTTTTGGATTTCTCATAACCATTCTGAAAAATGAATATGGAATATATGTTAACACTGTAGCATATATTAAATAGTATTTTATAAATTCTCTTTTCATTAATGTTTTAAATGTAACATTTGTACCATCTAAATTATAGTATTGAAGTTGCATAAGTTGTTTTCCCAATGAATTTTTTATATATCTGTAGCATATTGCTTGATAAGCCAATGCTATTAAAATCATAAGTATAAGGTAAAACAATATAACTGCTATATCATGTGCTAAATTATTAAATGAAAGATGAATATAAAATCCAAAAATATATTTATATAGTGTTTGAGCAAACATATTAATTATAGACATATCTATCACAAAAGAACCTGTTCTTATAAAATATTTATGCATTATTTTCCTAATATTGAATTTATTTGTGATTTATAACCTGCTGCTTTTGCTCCATAAACAACTTGAATTGCAGTTCCATTTTTTACAATTCCTGATGCTCCCATTTCCTTTGTCCAAAACTCATTTTCTTGTACTAAACTGGCATCTTTTACTCCTACACGTAAACGTGTAATACATGCATCTACATCTACGATATTATCTTTTCCACCTAGACCATCAATAATTTTATTTACAAATACATTGTCTCCACCATTATTTTTAGCATCTCTATATTCTGCTTTAGATACCGTTTTAACAACTGCTCCATTTCTTCCTGGTGTTGCAATATTATATTTTTCAATATACCATTTGAATGCGAAGTAATAAATTGGCATTAAACATAATCCTACAAGCACTATGTAGTAGAAGTTATTTTTGAACCCTGAGAAATAAGGTAATGCTCCAAATAGAGTGAAATCTATAAATCCTCCTGAGAATGTCATTCCTACTTTAACTTTTAATAAATCCATTAACATGAATGAAAGTCCTGCAATTGGTACATGGAATCCATAATAAAGTACTGGTGCAAGGAATAAGAACGTAAATTCAATTGGTTCTGTAATTCCTGTTAAGAATGCTGTAAGTGCTACTGAGAATAATAATCCCCCTGTTTCTTTTCTGTTTTCTGGATCTGAACATTTGTACATTGCATATGCTGCTGCTGGAAGACCAAACATCATGAAAGGGAATTTACCTGACATAAAGTTTGTTGCTGGGAATTGTGCCCAATCTCCTGATTTAAGCGATGCAAAGAATGCATTTTGTGTTCCATAAATATCTGCTCCTGCTATATGATATGTTCCTCCAACTATTGTTTGCCATAGTGGTAAGTAGAACACATGGTGTAATCCAAATGGTATTAAACTTCTTTCGATTAATCCAAATAATAATGAAGCTATAAATCCTAATCCACTTGCTGATAATTTACCTAATCCTGCTCCCATTGCTGCTAATGCTGCTCCAATTGGTGGCCAGAATATTACTAATGCCATCCCTACAAAAAGTGCTGCAAATGATGAGATAATTGGTACAAATCTTGGTCCTCCGAAGAATCCTAAGAAATCTGGCAATTTAACATCACAGTAACGATTATGTAAGAAAACTGCGAATGCTCCTGCTATCATACCACCAAATACACCCATTGATAGTGTATTGTTAATTCCAAGTGTTGATGTCAACATTCCAGGTAAATCTTTACCATACATATGAAGTACTGACGAAGTTACTCCATCTTTTGTTGAAGTGTTTACCAATTTGAAAACTGAAAGTGTTGTTGCTAGTGATATGTTCATAACTAAATATGCCATAACTGCAGCAAGTCCTGCAGCACCTTTTTCAGTTTTTGCAAATCCAATTGCAATTGCAATTGCGAACATTAATGGAAGATTTGCAAATACAATTCCTCCTGCTTCTCTTACTACTGTAAGGAAACTGTTAAGAGCTGTTCCTGGTCCTAATATTCCTTCTAAATGATAATGTGATATCATTGCGTCAGATGTGAATGATCCACCAATTCCAAGCATTATTCCTGCTGCTGGAAGAAGTGCGATTGGCAACATAAATGTTTGCCCTAATTTACTAAAAAACTGTTTCATTGTACCGCCTCCGAATATAATATGGTTGCCAGTTTCTTGAGCTGGCTTTAATTAAGTATACCCTCAATAGAGTATTCTGTCAATAATATGACACTAATTTTTGTAAATTATTTGATATTACCTTTAAAAGTAATGTAAATACTAAGGTTTATAAAAATTCCACTTTTAAAACAAATCGTTTTCTTGAATGTCTAAAAACTTCAAATATTACTTTTTTCTTTATTTACTTTTTTAACTTAGGTAGAAAGATATTTTTCTTTTGAAGAAAAAATAGGTACTCGATAAATGAATACCTATCAGAGTTGAAGATTATTTTACCAACCAATTTTTTATGTCTTCCACATAACGCTTATAATAATTACTATGCTCGGACATTATTTCATTGATTTGATCATGATATTTTTTACTACTCTTATGCCATCTCTCATTAACTGAATGCAATAATATTTCTTGAAATATGAAAATTTTTCTTCTTGATTTTTCCTTTCTCAATATATCTTCAGCAATATTTAAAGTCATTTTATAAATGATATAATAAGTTAATTCTTCTTTGTTTCTTGCTTCTTGAATTTCTGATTGTCTTCCCATATCTACTACATATAAAAAATATCCCCTATTCTTAAACTCAACATGATAACCATCATTTGGCTTATTTATATTAAAATTCCAAGATTCTAACAATTTTGTTATATTTATTTCCAGTCTATTCTTCCAAATTATTTCCTTTAAACTTTGAATTATTATTATTTTTATCATTTACTATCACCTTCTATTATTTTATTCTATCGAATCTTCTAGAATTTCTATTATTCTACAATAATTTAATGCATCATAACTCTTTCTACTCGATATATCACTATTTTTTTTACTCGTTAGTATTCTTTCTTGCAATTCCTCAGAGATATAAAGGCTGTCAGTTTTTTCATATCCTTCAAAACCAAAAGTATTCCCTATTATTTCTTTCTTACTTAATTTCTTATCTTTCTTGTTGTGTTTATTTATTTCAACAATATCAATTAGAGTATGAAAAATATCGTCAGCATCCTTAACTTCTAAATATTTACCGTTATTCCATTGGAAAAGTTTTATTTTATTATTTTTTAAAATTTTATATTTCTCTTCAAAATAACTATTGTTTAACTTATATTCAGAAATGAAAGTTTTAGAGTAGCATTCATCCTCTCTTTTCCACCTCTCATTATATTTATTATTTTCTACTATCTTCTAACTTATAATAAATCCTGTTAATAAAATTGCTATTGCCAATAAATATTTTTTCATAAAAATCCCCTCTCTATCCTCTTCATGCGGTATCTATCCACTCTACTTGTATTTTTATTTTTCTATTATATCATAACACCCTATATTTTCATATTATATTCTTAATCTTTTATAAATCTTTACAAAACAAATAAAAAACACCAACTCCAGACTTTTCAGTCCTTTGTTGATGCTTTATTATATAACGAATGTCACATCAAAATGTTTTTTAAAATATCAAATCATATAAAGATTAACACTTGTTATTCGTTTGATTTTTCAAAAAAGTAATCAATAATTTCTTTTCTTTTTATTGATAATATTCTCATAATCTCTTCCATTTCACTTCGAGACCAGTCGCCTTTATTATTTAATTTCAAACTAAGTGCTGTAGCTGATATTTTTAAAACTTTTGCAAATTCTTTTTCTGTTCCACAAACTTCTCTAATTTTTCCTCTTAATTTCCCACTTGAGTATTTAATTTCCATTATATTCCTCCCTTCTTAAAATGATTTTATATAAAAGGTGATAATGTTATTTATCACCTTTTTTGTGTTAATTTATATCTGTTTTTTAGTTTTGAGGAGGAGTCATTGGTGGTTGACCATCTCTACCCATTCCATCTTTAAATCCTTTTCCCATACCCATATCGTCACGACCCATTCCTAGGCCCTTTCCAAATCCTTTACCATCTTGTATTAATTTCTTTTGAGCATCTGTAAACACAGAGTCTGCTTCTTTTTTCATAGCATCTCTCAATGTTTTCATTTTATCTCTTCTTTCTTGTTCTGTTAACTTATCACTTTTAATTTTTTCAAATTCTGCATTATATTTCGTGTGGATTGCATCTAATTTTTGTTGTTGATCTGCTGTTAAATTAAATTCTTTTTTTGCAGCCTCCATTTTTTGTTGCATTTCTGCATTTTTAGCATCAAATGTTTTTTGTTGATCTGCTGTTAACACATTTCTTATTTTTGCATTTAAAGCATCTCTACTTTCTTGCATTTTCTTTTCTCTTTCAGCTGATGGTAAGTTTTTGAATGCTTCTCTGTCTCCTTGTTTTTGAGTTCTTTCATCATCCATAATTTTTTTAATCTCTGCTTTTTGTGCATCTGTAAGATTTAAATTTTGAAACATTTCAAATCTTTTTCCTTCTCTCATTCCTTTTCCCATGCCATCTTTCGCTTGCATTTGATTATTTATTTGACTTTGCCCAGATTGATTTTGACCATTTTGTGTACTTGTCGTTGCTACCGCAAATCCTGCTACACTTAAAACTCCTACTAACATTGCTCCTACTAATTTCTTTTTCATTTCTCTCACCTCTTATAGTTTTTGTGTTCCTCATGTTACTAAGATAAGTATACTCCCTCAATGTGAATACTATGTGAAGTTTTTGTGTTTTTTATGTGATAATTTTTATTTTAATTTTTTCTCTATAAATTTATTTTCAGCCCATAAAATATATTTTTTATCCTGTAATGCACCCGGGTTAATGAATTTTATTTTGTTTTTTTCTTCAATATACTCTCTATGTGTGTGCCCAAATATACAAATATCTGCTTTTTTTTCTTTTGCTCTATTAACAATATCATCCATATGCATCTTTACACCAAATAAATGACCGTGTGTCAAGTATATTCTCTTCTTGTTTATTGTAAATACCAACTCATCTTCCGTACTATAATCAATGAAATCTGTATTGCCTCTAACTATGTGAAACGTTACGTCTGGATACACATAACTCATATCAATAGCGTCTGTACTATGATCTCCCGCAAACACAACTACATCCGGTTTCTCAATATCCATCATTTTTTTAAAATATTCAAGCCTTCCATGGCTATCAGAACAAATTATCACTCTCATAAAACATCTCCCTCTAATAGTTTAAAAAAATACTTCCTTTCAATAATCTATTGTAACCTATAAATTATCTACTTAAAAGTATTTTCTTTTATTATCCTATAAAAATTGGTTTTTTTATTGCCTCTAATAATCTAATTCCCAATTTTCCTGTTATTTTTTCTAACATTGCTGCATATTTTAGATCTCCCATTATTATGAAGTCATAGTTTTCAACTTCTTCTATTATTACTTTCAATGGGTCTCCTTCTTTACTTATTAAATTGTAGTTTTCTTTAAACCTTTCACCAGTCAAATCTTTATCATCAACATTAACTCTTAAAACATCAACTTTTTGTTCTCCAAATATATTGAAAAACTCAAATAATGATCTATTTGCCTTGTATCCACCATCATCTAATAAAAGAACTTTATCAAATTTATATTCTTCTTTTTCAGAAAAAACAATCATTGGCTTGTAATGAGTTCTCAGTAACTCTCTTAAATAAGGCCCTGGTTTTTCATTTTTTAAAATAATTAAAACATCATATGGTTTTAAAAATTCAAGCGTTGCTTCAACTGTTTCTCCTTCAATATCATACACTTCATTAAATGTTTCTTTTACTTTATCTTTCAACTTTTTGAATGTTATTTCTTCCAATTCTCTAAATTCTTGAAATGCATAGTTTGCACCAATATTCAGTCCTATTCCCTCTATAGTAGAAGGAAATACCTCATATTTTATCATATCTTTTACATAAAGTGCATCCATTGAAACATTAAATTTATTTTTAAATGATTTTGCAATATCATTTATTGGTCCTGCTTCTTGTTCATTTCCTATTAAAAAAAGTACTCTCTTTAACATAAAAATCTCTCCCGTCACATGTTTTATAGTCTATTCAACTTCTGGTGTTATTTTTACTGCTGATGCTACTTTTTCTTCGTTTCTTACTTTCATTATTCTAACTCCTGATGTCGCTCTACCAATTATAGAAATTGACTGAACTTTCGTTCTTATTAAAGTTCCCTCTGATGTTATAAGCATTATCTCTGAATCATTATCAACTATTTTTACATCTACAACTTTTCCAGTTTTATCATTTACTTTTAAGTTTGTTATTCCTTTTCCTGCTCTTGTTTGTAGTCTGTATTCTGATAAATATGTTCTTTTTCCATATCCTTCTTCTGATAATGTCAATACACTTAATTTTTCATCTTCTGGTTCTACAACATTTGCTGCTACGACTGTATCAGCTTTTCTTAGCGTTATCGCTCTTACTCCCGATGCTGTTCTTCCCATACTTCTTACATCTTCTTCTTTAAATCTTATTGCAAACCCATTCTTAGTCGCTATAAACACCTCGTCATGACCTTTTCCTGTAGTTAACCCTACAAACTTAAGCTCATCTTCTTCTT
>JAGOYM010000059.1 GCA_018059165.1 Leptotrichiaceae bacterium
ACTGATACAACTTGCTTAGGAGATACATCTAATAAATCAACTTTTACATTTTCAACATGAACAATTTCTTCTCCATATCTACAAACAACTTCGTCTGTTAAGAAATTTCCTTGTTCATCAATAGCAGTATCTGCTTGAGCTATGAACATTCCTTCTTCTTCATCTGCACCTAAGTATGTTATATTACTGAAATCAGCTTTCCCATTTGATACTCTAACAAAAGGTGTTTCTATGAAACCATATTTATTAACTTTTCCATATGTTGCTAACGATCCAATAAGCCCTATATTAGGTCCTTCTGGTGTTTCTATTGGACATATTCTTCCGTAATGTGAATTATGTACATCCCGTACTTCGAATCCTGCTCTTTCTCTAGATAATCCTCCTGGTCCTAATGCTGATATTCTTCTTTTATGCGTTAACTCTGCTAACGGATTAGATTGATCCATAAATTGAGATAATTGTCCACTACCAAAAAATTCTAATATTAAAGCATTAAGTGGTTTTGTATTAAGTAAGCTTTGAGGCGTAAGTGTTAATGGATCTTGGATAGTCATTTTTTCTTTAACCATCTTAGCCATTTTTATCATTCCACCTTTTATTTGTATTGATAATAATTCTCCAACACCTCTTACACGTCTATTTGATAAATTATCTATATCATCTGTATAACCTTCACCATTAAATAGATTTCTTACATAATTAATTGTTTGTAGTACATCATCTTTTGTTAATACTATTACATCCTCTGGAAGATCTAATTTTAGTCTTTTATTTACTTTGTAACGTCCAACACTTGCTAAATCATATCTTTGCGGATTAAAGAACATTTGTTTAATTAATGATCTAGCACTATCAACAGTAACTAAATCCCCTGGTCTTAATTTTTTAAATACTTCAACAACTGCATCATCACTGTTTTTTGTATGATCAAAAATTATTGCATTTGCTATTATTCTATCTTCTGGCTTTACTTCCCAGTATGTAAATTTCTTTATTTTATTCTCTACTAATTTTTCTAATACTATTGTATCAACTAATTCTTCTGATTCAACTATGAATTCTCCTGTACTTTCATCAATTATATCCTCACAGTTAAAGCTTCCTTCTACCTTAGTTCTTAATACCTCAATAAGTTCCTCACCTTTGTATTTTGAAGTTAATTTTTTCAAATCTAATTCTTTTACTTCAAAAAAGTGATCCATTATTTCTTTGTTCGTATTGAAAAAATCAACAGCTTTTAGAAAAATTGTTGCCAATACTTTTTTTCTTCTATCAATTTTCACATTTAAAATATCATTTTTGTCAGTTTCAAACTCAAGCCATGTTCCTTTGTATGGAATTATCTTACCTATGAACATATCTTTTCCTGTCTGAATATTCAACTCTTTGTTAAACGTGATTCCTGGAGATCTATGAAGTTGTGAAACAACTACTCTTTCAGCTCCATTTATTACGAAAGTTGCTTGTTCAGTCATTAAAGGTATTTCACCAAAATGCACCAATGTTTCTTGTATTTCTTGAGTTTTTTGGTTAGTAAGTCTTAGTCTTACTTTCAGCTGTCCTGCAAAGGTTTTTCCTCTTTTTTTACATTCCAATTCATCATTTAATGGTACATCATTATCATGAATCTCGTACCACAAATACTCTAATTTTAACAGTCCATTACTTGATTCAACTGGGAAAATTTCGTTAAAAATCCCTTCAAATCCTTTGTTCTCTCTATTTTGTGATATAACATGGGCTTGTAAAAAATCTTCGTAAGAGTTCATTTGAAACTCTAAAAAATGAGGCATTTCTCCTCTATCGATAATTTTTCCAAAACTATATCTTTCAATAAGTTTACTCATTTAAAAATTTCCTCCTTATATAAAAGCAACATTCCTTTTATTTTCTATATTTTAAACATAAAAATTGACATGTCAAAAGTAGACATGAAAATAATAGTAGAAAAAGACACTCTCCTAGAGAGCGTCTTCACACTATTGTTGTTAATACTTAATTACTTAAGTTCTATTATTGCTCCAGCTGCTTCTAATTCAGCTTTTACTTTTTCTGCTTCGTCTTTTGAAACTGCTTCTTTTATTTTAGCTCCAGCTGTTTCTACTAATTCTTTAGCTTCTTTTAACCCTAATCCAGTTATTGCTCTTACTGTTTTAATTACTTCTAATTTTTTAGATCCTGCTGCAGATAAGATTACGTCAAATTCTGATTTTTCTTCTGCTGCTGGTCCTGCTACTGCTGCTGCAGCTACCGGTGTTGCTGATACTCCAAAAGTTTCTTCTATTGCTTCAACTAATTCTTTTAATTCTAAAACTGACATGCTTTTTAATTCTTCTATAAATGCTTCTTTTTTAAATGCCATTTTCTATCCTCCTGATTTTTAATTTTATTTTTTATTCTCTGTTTTACTTGATTACTCAGTTACTGCTTCAGCTGTTTTTTCTTCAACTACTGCTTCTACTTCTTTTACTTCTTCAACCACTGCTGCTGTTTCAACAACAGGAGCTTCAACTACTTCTGCAGGTTTTTCACCTTCATTTTTTTGCTCACTTAAGTTTGATAACGCTACTGCTAACATTCTTATTGGAGACATTAATCCATAAGCTACTTGACCAAGCATTTCTTCTCTTGAAGGTAATTTAGCTAATGACTCAATTGTTGCTGCATCAACTCTAGCACCGTCTAACATTCCACCTTTAATTACAAACTTGTCTTTTAAAGTTTTACCGAAATCATAAACTAATTTTGATGGTGCTATTCCATCTTCATATCCTAATGCAAAAGATGTCGTACCTTCTAATAAATCGTCAAAGTTTGCTTCTACACCAACTTCTTGTAGAGCAATTTTCACTAATCTATTTTTTGCTACGAAATAATCAATTCCAGTTTCTCTAGCTTTTCTTCTTAATTCAGTATCTTCATTAACATTAATTCCTCTATAGTCAACTAATACCATTGCTTTAGCATCTTTTAACTTTTCAGTTAATTGTTTAACTGCATCTAATTTTGATTGTGCTGCCAATTTTATTCACCTCCTTATAATAAAAACCTCTGAAGCAAAAACAGTAGATCAGAGGTACAGTATTTATCAAATTTATCTAAAATATTTCATTTATATAAAAATGTAACTATCTACCTCGGTAGGATTTACAACGTTGTGCGTCACCTACTGTCTTTGGCTATATATTCAAATTTAATTTGAAACAAGTTTCTTAATTACTTAGCTGAATATGCTCCAACTAATAATGGTTCTATTTTGATTCCAGGTCCCATAGTTAATGAGATTGCTACTGTTCTCAAATATTGACCTTTTGATGCTTCTGGTTTTAATTTTATTATTTGGTCAATTGCAACTTTAAAGTTTTCTACAATAGCTTCTTTAGAGAAGTCTACTTTACCTATTGGTAAATGTATAGATCCTAATTTGTCTACTTTAAAAGCTATCTTACCTTTTTTGAATTCTGATACTGTGCTTTCAACATTTGTCGTTACAGTACCTGATTTAGGGTTAGGCATTAATCCTTTTGTTCCTAATGTTTTTCCTAATTTCCCTAATTTCGGCATCATGTCAGGAGTTGCTATTACTAAATCAAAATCCATCCATCCACCTTGTATTTTTGCTATATATTCATCATCACCTGCGAAGTCAGAACCAGCTTTTAAAGCTTTTTCTACATTTTCTCCTGATGTGATAGTTAATATCTTAACAGTTTTTCCTGTACCATGTGGTAAAACAACAGTACCTCTTACTTGTTGATCAGCATGTCTAGGATCTACTCCTAATCTTACAGCTAATTCAACTGTTTCAACGAATTTAGCACTTTTAGTATCAAATATTAATTCTAATGCTTCTTCTGGTGTGTAAACTTTCATTTTGTCTACTTTTTGAGAAATTTCATCATATCTCTTTCCTCTTTTTGCCATTTATTATATCCTCCTCTGTGGTCATTGGTATACACCTTCCACTTAATTATAATAATATATATTATTTAAAATTTGTTTTCTAATTTACAGTATTACCCTTCTACTACGATACCCATGCTTCTTGCAGTTCCAGCTATTATTTTCATAGCTGCTTCAACGCTTCCAGCATTTAAATCAGGCATTTTTGTTTCTGCAACTTCTTGTAATTGAGCTTTCGTTATAGTTCCAATTTTTTCTTTTACAGAATCTTGAGAACCTTTTTGAATTTTAGCTGCTTTTTTCAACAAATCTGATGCAGGTGGTGTTTTTAAAATAAATGTAAAACTTCTATCAGCATATACAGATATTTCTACCGGTATTACGAATCCCATTTTTTCTTGAGTTTGTGCATTAAACGCTTTACAGAACTCAGGTATATTAACCCCGTGTTGTCCTAAAGCTGGCCCAACTGGTGGTGCCGGATTTGCTTTCCCTGCTTGTAATTGTAACTTTATCTTCCCGATTACTTCTTTAGCCATTATTTCCTCCTCTGTGGTAATTGAATTTGAAATCTCCCACTTTTAATAATAATCTTTACGAATTTTTTTGTTTCGAAACTTCATGATATTCTAATTCTACAGGTGTTAATCTTCCAAAAAATTCAAGCATAACTTTTACTCTTCCATGCTCATAATCAATTTCTGATATTTCCGCCTCTTGATTTAAGAATGATTCATTTTTTATAATTACATGATCCCCAACTTCTAATTCAATATTGAATTTCTTCGGTTTACTATCATCACTTATTCCGATCATTGACAATAAATTGTCAGCTTCTTCATCTGATAACGGTATTGGATCACTTCCTATTCCAACAAATCCTGTAACACCATTCGTATTACGTATTACATACCAAGCTTCACTATCTACTCTGTAACCCAAACCTAATTCATTTTCCTCTCTTACTGAAAGCATTTCTACCATCACATAACTGGGGAATAATTTTCTAGGTACTTTTACCATTTTACCTCGTTTTTCTTCCATAACTTCCTCTTCAGGAACTAATATCCTAAAAACTCTGTCAGTCAAGTTTAATGAGGCAACTCTTTTTTCTAAATCTGTTGCTACTTTTTTTTCATAACCAGAATAGGTATGTATTATATACCACTTTTTCTCATATTTTGTCTCTTCAGAACTTTTCTCAAGAACCTGATTTGTCATGACGAACTCCTCCTAAAAAACTTATTTAACAATTTTGCTTAATATCGCAGTTAATCGTGAAATTACAAAATTAAACGTAATATCAAATAATAAAACCATAATTGCAACAAAAGCTGTAACCAACAATACTATCACTGTTGTATGAAATATATTCTGTTTTTTAGGCCAAAATATTTTTTTGTACTCTGATAAAAAATTTTGATAGGCTAAACCTATATTGAATTTACTCATTTTACTCTCCATCCTTTTTAAATAAAAATGGCAGGCCAGACAGGACTCGAACCTGTAACATTCGGTTTTGGAGACCGACGCTCTACCAATTGAACTACTAGCCTATTTACATCCTAATTCACTACTTTACTTCTCTGTAAAGAGTGTGTTTCTTTAGCACAGGATTGTATTTTCTCATTTCTAATCTTGCTGGATGAGTTTTTTTGTTTTTAGTTGTTACATAATGTCTCAACTTAGTTTCTGTGCATTCCAAAATTACTTGTACTCTCATATTTTCTATCCCTCCCAATAAACATTGGTATTACCAGAATAAACTAGCCTAACAATTCTACCATAAGACTATCTATTTGTCAATACTTTGTTTCCAAATCTCATATTTATTTTTAAAATTAATTCCTCATACATTTTTCTCTCATCACACTTGATCTCATCTAAGTTTATAGTCAAGTCAAATACCCTCTGTTTTCGCTGTATTTCGTCATTTTCTTGAGTTCTTTCATTCTCTTCTAAAATATATTTAGTCAAAGAAAAAAATATTATTTTAGTTGCACCAGCGATTGAATTGATTGCAATGTTATTAGTCAAAAATTCTTCATAGTCATATGCATATGAATTGTAATAATTAGAAAGTTTTTCCATAAAGAATCTTGTTTTAGTCTTATCATTAGAAAAAATTCCTATTTTAATGGAAAAGAAAGATCTTTCTCTAAGTGGAATATATTCCCAATATTGAAAAGGATTATTTCTAATTTTAGTGGCACTGACATTGAATTCTTGTCTTTCAAGATCAAGCGTTAAAACATTAAGATTTTTAATATCATTAAAACACTTATAATAATTATCTACATCCTGCAACTCATTACAAAAAACTGTATCAAAATAAATATCTTTACTCTTAAATAATTCCTTTACTCTATCACTCCAACTTTGCCAACCATCTGGATATGATGCAATTCCATCTTCTTCTAAGTGTAAAATCTCAATATTTTCTTGATAGTTGAATGAATCTGAGACAAAATTTATCCTTAACTCATTAGATAAATGGTTATTCATACTAGATTCTAGAAAAAGTTTCTCATCTCTTAAAGCATCAGTACAAACCACAACATATAATTTATCCACCATTGATGAAATCTCTTGAATGAAATGAATATGCCCTAAATGAATAGGATAAAATTTTCCAAAAATAACTCCAATACTCATATCTTCTCCCTCTTTAAAAGAATTTTTATAACAAAAAAACATTTTTAAAATTGAAAGTTACAATATGAAAATTATAACGCTATCTAATTATAAAAATGTTCTTAAAAATGAAATTAAAATATTAAAAAGTTTGGCGACTACCGATTTTCCCAAGCCAGCTGGCTAAGTATCTTAGGCGTATACAGACTTAACTTCCAGGTTCGAAATGTAACTGGGTGTATCCCTGTAGCTATGATCACCAAA
>JAGOYM010000060.1 GCA_018059165.1 Leptotrichiaceae bacterium
AACTTCGGCTCATTAGATTCTTTCACAACTGCTTCATAATACTCTGCTAATTCCATTTCAGATGCTAATGTTATTGCTTCATTCTCATTTAGCTTATACTCATTTATGAATCTTTCGACTTTTTTCGCTGCAAATTCTGGCATCTCATTTTGCATATCTTCTATTCTTTCATCAGAAATTATGACGATTGGAAGATCTGGGTCTGGAAAATATCTATAATCCATAGCCTCCTCTTTACTTCTCATTACTTTCGTAACTCCTGTTTCTTCATCCCAAAGTCTTGTTTCTTGGACAATTCTCCCACCAGCTTCAACAACTTCTATTTGCCTACTTGTTTCATATTCGATTGCTTTAACTACTGCTTTAAATGAATTAAGGTTTTTTGTTTCTGTTCTTGTCCCTAATTCTGTGTCCCCTTTTTTTCTAATTGAGACATTTGCATCACATCTAAGTGATCCCAATTCCATGCTTACGTCGCTAACTTTTGTATACTTAAGTCTATCTTTTAGCGTATTTAAATATGCATACGCTTCTTCTGCCGACTTAATTTCAGGTTTTGATATTATTTCTATAAGAGGAACAGATGCTCTATTGAAATTTATTAAACTTTCTAGATCTGTATGAATATTTTTTGCTGTATCTTCTTCTATTTGTATTCTTTCTATGCCTACTACTGACTCTTTTCCACTATTTGTTTTAATTTCTAATTTTCCATTCTCCGCATATGGCTTGAAAAATTGTGTTATTTGATAATTTTTTGGTGAATCTGGATAAAAATAATTTTTTCTATCAAATTGACTTTCCTTATTTATTTTACATCCTAATGCTAATCCTGCTTTTATAGCATAATTCAAGACATTTTCATTTAGTTTAGGTAATGCCCCAGGTTGACCACTACATATCGGACACGTTGCAGTATTCGGTGCTTTATAGTCATAATCTGAGTCACATGAGCACCAAACTTTAGTTGTTGTCTTCAATTGACAATGAACTTCAAGACCTATTACTACTTCATATTGTGTATTCATTCATTCTCCTCCTTTTGCAAAACATTTATTATTATACTTCTGGATATTCTATCTTTTCTTTATTTATCTCATACATGTGTGATACGTTAAATAATAGGTCTTCTCTAAAGTAATTCCCTATTAGTTGCACTCCTACTGGTAATCCATCAATGAATCCAGCTGGTAATGACATTGCTGGAAGTCCTGCCATACTAACAGAAACTGTGTATATATCAGCTAAATACATTTGCATTGGATCTGATACTTTTTCTCCTTTTTTAAATGCAGTTGTTGGCGATGTTGGTGTCAATAATATATCGACATCTTTAAATACTCTTTCAAAATCTTCTCTTATTAATCTTCTAACTTGAGATGCTTTTTTATAGTATGCATCGTAAAATCCTGAACTTAAAACATAATTTCCAATCATTATTCTTCTCTTAACTTCTGCTCCAAATCCTTTTGTTCTTGACTGAACATACATCTCTTCTACACTACTGTTATCTTCTCTTATTCCATATCTTACTCCGTCATATTTTGATAGATTAGATGCAGCTTCAGCTGAAGATATTATATAATATGTTGATATTGCATATTTTGTATATGGTAATGAAACTTCCTTAACTTCAGCACCTAGTTTTTCTAATGTCTCTATAGTTTCTTGAACTATTTTTCTTACATCATCGTTTAATTCTTCTGTAAAGTATTCTTTTGGCAATCCTACTTTAAGGCCCTTTATATCTTTTGTTAAAAGTTTTACATAATCCGGCACTTCCACTTCAGCCGTTGTTGGATCTTTTTCATCAGGTCCAGATATTACTTTCATTACTTTTGCTAAATCTTTTGTAGATCTTGCCATTGCTCCTATTTGATCTAATGATGAACCGAACGACATTAGTCCGTATCTTGACACTCTTCCATATGTTGGCTTAATTCCATATATTCCAGTTAGTGAAGCGGGTTGTCTTATACTTCCGCCCGTGTCTGACCCTAATGATATTGGTATCTCCATCGCTGCAACTGCTGCTGCTGATCCACCACTACTTCCACCAGGTATTCTGTCTAAGTCCCATGGATTAGAAACATTCTTTATTGAAGAATTCTCGTTTGATGAGCCCATTGCAAACTCATCCATATTAGCTTTTCCTAATATTGGAATCATATTTTCCTCTAGTTTTCTAACAACCGTAGCATCATAAGTCCCTTTATAGTTTTTCAAGATTTTTGATGCTGAAGATGTAATATCTCCGTGAGAAACTATATTATCTTTTATTATGATGGGTACTCCTGCAAGTTCTAGTCCATCTGTATTTTCAGTATCCACAGCCTTTGATGTTCTTCTTGCTCTTTCAGTAGTTACCGTGGCTATTGCTCCAATTTTACCATCAATACTTTCTATTCTCTTTAAAAAATATTCTACAACTTCCGTTGATGTTATTTTTTTATTTTTTATCATTTCTTCTATTTCAGAAGCTGTATTTTTATGTAATTCTACCATTTAGTCTCACCCACTTTTTATATTTTCTATTCACCTATTATTTTAGGAACAATTATAAAATTTTCATCGCTTTCTGGTGCATTTGCAAGAAACTCAGCTTTTGATTGTCCATCAAAAATAATATCTGATCTTAATTTGTCCTTCGTATCTAACACATTAAACAATGGCTCTACTCCTGTTGTATCTATTTGATTTAGTTCTTCCATATGAAGTATTATTTTGTTTAAATCATTTCTATAATTTTCTATTTCTTGCTCTGTAAATTCTAGTTTAGAAAGTTTAGCTACTTTTATTACATCCTCTTTACTTAACATAAATTTTCCTCCAAATCTCATTGCCATTATTTTTCTATTTTATTTTTATATTTTTTTACAACTTCTATAAAGTTTCCAAATTCTGAAAAATCTATTTTTTCATTATTACAAAACTTTACAAGCCTTGTTTGTGAACGAGCAAACACATAGTCTGCTTGCCTTGCCGCCTCATAATCCGACGGTCCATCTCCTATGTATATAACTCTATGTCCTTTTTCTTGGAAGTCTTTAACGATGGCACCTTTATCAACACCATAATAACCACTTTCATCCAAGTAAGGATTTTCAACAGTTATTTTGTTATTTTCAAATATTAATTCATTTGATATTATTTTACTTTCTTGGATATGAATATTGTTCCCTTGAAGCGATGCTAATACATTTACGTCTGCACCAGCACTCACAATCCTATAGTCAAATCCCTCATCTAAAAAATATTGAAATGTTTTATCTACTTTAACATTTTGCTTCAATGTCTCTACATACTCTTCTTTACTTACATTTAGTGACTCTAGCCCATATTTTATATATTCACGTATAGTTAGTTCACCTTTTCTGTATAATGCTATAATTTCTTCTTTTTTAGTAACATTATATTTTTCTAACAAGACATCCGTAGAATCATTTAAGCTAATTGTTATATCAAAATCTATTAAAAAAATATCTTTACTCATCTGACTTCGCTCCTTAATGTTTATAATAGAATATCAATTATAGGTTTTTTAAGTATTCCACTTCTTCAGTAGTTAATGCTCTTGATTCCCCTGATTGTAAATTCCCCAATCCTAATTCTCCAACTTTCACTCTTTTTAATGAGTCAACCATATAACCTAATGTTTCTAACATTTTTCTTATTTGTCTGTTTCTTCCTTCATAAATTGCTATTCTAATTTCTTTTTTATCAATTTTTTTTACTTTTGAAGGTGCTGTTCTTTTTCCTTCTATTACTACTCCATGAGTCAATGCCTCTATGTCCTTCTCTTCTATATCTCTATTTACTTTTGCAATATAGCTTTTATATAATTTTTTTCTTGGGTGCATTACATGATTGTAGATTTCTCCATCATTACTAATAATTATTAGTCCTTCTGTCATAAAATCTAATCTTCCATATGTGAATAAACGTCTTTTTGTTTTTATAAAGTCAACTGCTAATTTTCTTCCAAATTTATCTTCGCTCGAGCATAAAACTCTTTTTGGTTTATTTAACATATAGTACTCAAATTTAGTATTTATTTTTATTCTTTCTCCATCCACCCTAACTGTGTCTGCATCTGTAATATCCATACCTAAAATTGCTTCATGTTTGTTTACACTTACTCTTCCTTCTAGTATAAGCTCATCTGCTTTTCTTCTTGAACAGAATCCAGATTCCGCTATAAATTTATTTAATCTCATTTTCAACCTCTTTTTTTTCTTCTAGTATACTACTTATCAAATGTAGCTCTTCCTCATTTTCATTCTCTTTATTCTTCATGACAATAGAAAACCTACTGAACTCTTCAAATCCTGGTAAATCTTCTTTATTTGTAACATTTAAGTAACTATAAAATTCATCTGTCACCCGGTACTCATTTGGTGTTCCTATCCCTTTTCTTTTTCCTGAAATATACACAAGATTCTTTTCAAGTAGATTACTCATTGCTTTTTCTACACTAACTCCTCTTATATTTTCTATTTCAGTCTTTGTAATCGGGCCTTTATATGCAATAATTGCAAGTGTTTCCATTGTTGATTTTGTAAGTTTTTTTATTTTCAATTCAGGATTGAAAAAATTCCTTACATCTTCTCCACATAAAGGATTCGAAACTAGAGAAATCAGTTCATTCTCTAGTCTAATATTAATCCCCGTTACTTTTCTCATTTCTATTAATCTCTCTATTTTTTCTATCATTCTCTGTTTATCTACTTTAAAATGATTAACCAATTCATCTACAGAAATTTTTTCTTTAGAAAGGAAAATTATTGCTTCTATTCTGCTTTCAAGTTCCATAAAATCTATGCTCCTTTATTTATTTTCCTAAGAATTTGGTTGCCAAGATTCTCTTTCTGTAATTATTATATTTTTATATAAATCGAAATCATCGAGTACTTTTGCAATTCCATTTATTACAGCATAAATTGGATTTTCAGAAACTGTTACTTTTAATTTAAATTCTTTTTCAATTCTTCTCTTAATATCTCTTATTTCTGCTCCACCACCAGATAAATATATTCCTGTTTCAAATATATCTGCTGCTACTTCCGGTTCTATTTCTTCAAGTGATGCTCTTATTGCTTCTATTATTTGATCTACATGTTTCGATATTGCCGTTTCTACCTCTTCTGTTCCTATTTTAATGCTCTTAGGTAATCCGCTACCCACTTCTCTTCCTTTTATTTCAAAAGATTCTTTATCTTTTTTTGAACTTATAGATTTTATTTTTAAATCTTCAGATGTTCTTTCTCCAATATATAAATTGTGTTTCTCTCTAACATACTCCATAATATCTTCATTAAATTTATCTCCAGCAACTCTCAGTGATCTTGATAATGCAGCACCTCCTGAAACTATAAATGCTATTTCTGTTGTTCCTCCACCAATATCAACTATCAAATGCCCTTTTGGTTGGAACATGTCTATTCCAGAGCCTATTGCTGCTGCAACTGGTTCCTCTATTAAATAAACTTCTTTCGCACCTGCATCTTTAACTACTTCAACAACTGCTTTTCTTTCAACTTGAGTTACACCACTTGGTATACAAATTACAACTCTTGCGCTTTGGAATTTATCTTTCTTTATTTTAGTTAAGAATCTAGTCAACATTTTTTCTGTGATTTCATAATCAGAGATAACTCCATTTTTAAGTGGTCTTATTATCTTTGTGTGAAGCGCTGTTCTCCCAACAATTTCTCTTGCCTCTGCTCCAACTCCGTCAATTTCATCTGTCTTCACATTAATTGCAACATATGTGGGTTCATCAATTTGTATTCCTTCCCCTTTAACGTAAACAACTGTATTTGCAGTTCCTAAATCAATCCCGACTTCTTTTATTCCTCTTTGATTTACACCTAATTTCATTTTACTGAAATATTTTAAAATACTTGAAAATTTCATATTACTCTTCCTCCAATATCTATAGTCTATTTTATATTTCGTTCATTTCTTGCAACTGATTATTTTCATCTATTATTCCATTTTCTTTTAGCTGTTCGAATATTCTAGATGCTCTGTTGAACCCTACTTTCAATTTTCTTTGTAACAACGATATCGATGCTTTTCCTTCTTCTCTAATAACATTTATTGCTTCTTGGAATAATGGATCTCCTTCATCACCTGTCGAATCTTCTGGCTCAAATAATATTTCTTCACGATAAACTGCTTTTCTGCTTTTTTTAAGCGCAGTTGTTAGTTTTATAACTTCATCATCAGAAATATATGCACCTTGTATTCGTTCTAATTTCGAAGAACCATTTTCAAGCAACAACATATCCCCTTGTCCTAATAATTTCTCTGCACCAGGTGTATCAAGTATTGTTCTCGAATCAATTTGTGATCTTAGTGCAAATGATATTCTACTTGGCAGGTTTGCTTTTATCATCCCTGTTATTACATCTGTTGATGGCCTCTGTGTCGCAACAACAAGATGAATTCCAATTGCTCTGGCTTTTTGAGCTATCCTAGCTATTGATTCCTCAACTGTTCCCGCTGCAACCATCATCAAATCAGCCAACTCATCAATGATTATTACTATATAAGGCATTTTTTCTATGTTTTTTAACGAATTGTATCCTTCAATATTTCTAACACCTTTTTCCATTAATGTTCTATATCTATTTTCCATTTCATTTACTGCCCATTTCA
>JAGOYM010000061.1 GCA_018059165.1 Leptotrichiaceae bacterium
TTTAACATCTTTGCTTCTTCTTCTTATGTTTTCATTGTCCTCGCCAATTCGCATTGACAAAATAAATATTATCACACTTACCTCTACCATGTCAACTACTTTTTTACTCTTTTTTCTACTTTTTTTATATCCCTCCACTTATCTACAATATCACCTTCCTTTCAATCTTCTTACCACTATATATTGTGTGGCGGCAAATAAAAAAAGATGTGAATAAAATTATTCACATCTCTTGTTTTATCTTTTTAATATCTTCTCTATATCTGGTTTTGAAAAATTAGGCCCCTTTATTACTTTCCCGTCTTCTCTGTATATTGGGTTCCCATTTTCATCTAATTTACTCATATTACTTCTATGAATTTCTTCAAACACTTCCTCCATTAAATTTTGCATACCATGCTCAATCATTGTCCCACAAAGTACATAAAGCATATCTCCC
Source organism: Leptotrichiaceae bacterium (assembly GCA_018059165.1). Lineage (GTDB taxonomy): Bacteria > Fusobacteriota > Fusobacteriia > Fusobacteriales > Leptotrichiaceae > JAGOYM01. Next base: position 440 of record JAGOYM010000061.1, read on the forward strand.
AGTGCATCGGCAACTTCAACAATGTCATTGTTAAGAGTTGCTTCCAAGTACTCTTCATTTTCTTCTTTCATTAACTCATATCTTAGCTTATGATTGTTATTACTCAGTACTGCAACAGGAGTATCTGAAATACCTAATTTATATATTTTATGGAATTCTTCGACTTTATTTATTTGCTTTTTCACTTAAATATCCTCCTCTGTTATAACCTCTATACCATTTTCTTTTAGCAACTTTGCAGTTATTCCATCTCCATCTATTAAATTTCCTGTAAATGTTCCATCATATATTTTGTTACATCCACATGATGGAGATTTTGCTTTAAGGATTGCCTGTGTGCATCCAATTTGTTTTGCAATATTCAATACTATTTCTGCCCCACTTTTAAATTCTTCAGTTACATCATTTCCAAATTTTGATATTACTCTATCACCAACAATTTCTGACGGCTCTCTTGGTGTAGATAATCCCCCAAGTTGTTCTGGACACAATGGTAACGCATCCCCACTTTCTAATAACTTCATTAATTTTTCTTGCTTTTTATCTATTCCATCCCATCTACACGGAACTCCAACTAAACATGCGCTAACTATTTTCATTCTTTCCTCCAGTTTATAATTTACATTTTTTCTATAAAAGTCTACTTGCTAATTCTGAGATTTCTGATCTTTCTCCTTTTACAAGTCTAATATGTCCTACAAGTATTTCATTTTTCATTTTCTCTGCTATGTACGCTAATCCATTACTATTTGCATCTAAGTATGGATTATCTATTTGATCTGGATCACCAGTAAATACTATTTTAGTGTCTTTCCCAACTCTTGTTATTATAGTTTTTACTTCATGTGGTGTTAGATTTTGTGCCTCATCTATTATTATAAATCCCTGTGGAATCGATCTTCCACGTATATATGTTAACGGTTCCACTTTTAACAACCCTAAACTTTCTAGACCTGCCACTACTTTTTCTGCTTCATTCGAGCTTGTCTGACCCTTATTAGATGCAAGAAATTCTATATTGTCATATATCGGTAGCATCCAAGGTTGCATTTTTTCTTTTTCCGTTCCTGGTAAAAATCCTATATCATTCCCCATTGGTACTATAGGTCTCGCTATAAATATTTTCTTATATAATTTTCTTTCAACTACTTGCTCCAGCGCTGTTGCGATTGCTAATAAAGTTTTACCAGTTCCTGCTTTACCAACTAATGTAACTAATTTTATTCTTTCATCCATCAACAATTCCATTGCCTGCTTCTGTTCAGTATTTCTCGCGAATACACCCCATACTTTTGTATCAGCAAACACCTGTTTTTCTAGTTTTTCTCTCTCTTTTTTGTATATTGTAAGTATTTCTTTGTTTGAATTTTTGAATCTTATAAGTTCATTTGCTTTTGGTTCTTCTTTCAATACTAGATCCCAGTTAATAATTGGAGCTTTTTCTAGTAAAGAAAAAAGATCGTTACTTATTTCTATTTCTTTCCAACCTTCATAAAGTTGGTTGATGTCTATTTGATCTTTTACATAATCAACAGTTTCCATCCCTAGAACATTTGCTTTAATTCTAACATTCATATCTTTCGAAACTAAAATTACTTTTCTTTTCTTATTTTCATTTTTGATTCTCAATGCTTGCCCTATTATTTTGTTATCCGTAAGATTTTTGTTAAGTGAATCCGGTATATTAACACTATCATTTTCACCCAACACTATTCTAAAAGTTCCACCTGTTGAATTTTTTAATCCTTCCAATAATGATAAATTGCTATTCTTTTCTTCTTTTCTAAGTTTTTCGATATTTCTTGATGTTTCTCTCGCCGATTTCCCTACTCTATCGTTGTACTCTTTTAACTTATCAATCTCTTCAATAACATAAATCGGTAAATATACATCATTATCATCAAAACTAAACATTGCTTCTGGATCATGTATCAAAACATTTGTATCTAAAATAAATATTTTCTTCATACAATCATCTCCTCATTTATATTCATAATATTATATCCATAAAAAATGCCCGTGACAATATATGTCACAGGCCTGTATTCTATCTTCTTCTTCCAAATAATCTTAATAAGTATAAAAATAGATTTATAAAATCTAGGTACAGAGTTAATGCACCTGCTATTTCAATTTTATCAAGTAACTCTACTTCTTTTTCATATACTATACTATGTGTGAACTGGTTTTTTATTCTATTTACATCATATGCTGTAAATATTACAAACAAAACAACTCCAACTATTGATAATATAAAATCCATTTGACTGCTTCTAAGAAAAACATTAATTATGCTCATTACAACAAGTGCAATTAAACCTACCATTAAATATGTTCTATATTTTGACAAATCTTCTTTTGTTACATATCCGTAAATTGCTAAAACACTAAATAATACTAATGTTCCTAAAAATACAGCTATTACAGATTCTCCTGTATAAATATAACCCAATATTGAAAGTGTTACTCCATTTAATGCTGCATAAACAATGAACAATATTCTTAAAGTAGTTGCTGACGCTTTCTGTACTAGCGCAGAAAATGCAAATACAACTCCTAATTCAACAAATAATAAAACTCTATAGTTTTGAACTGCCATTGCTGAAAATTCACTTCCTGAAAATAAAACATATCCTCCAACAGCACCTGTTATTAATAACCCAAATACCATCCATAATAAACTTCCTCTTACTCTTTTTCCTACTAAGTCATATATATCAGTTGCATTTAACTCCTTGTACGCTTCACTTCCATTTACATTACCACTAGTTCCACTATCAGATTGGCTAGCTTTGTACTCATCTACATCATTATAATCCATAAGACTACCTCCTATATTTTGATTTTATTTAAAAACTACTTTTGATTCATTTTCTAATATTTTCATAAGTTCCTCGACACTCACATTTGCACTTTCTTGCGAACCAAATCTTCTCATATTAACTTCATTGTTTGCAACTTCATTTTTACCAATAATAAGTTGAATCGGTATTTTCTGATCTCCGTTTGCTTCCCTTATTTTATATCCTATTTTTTCATCTCGTGTATCTATTTCTACTCTAATATCTGCTTCTTGTAGTTTCTTAAACAACTCTTTAGCAAACGGTACTTGTTCTCCAGAAATTGTAAGTATTCTAACTTGAACTGGTGCTAACCACACTGGGAATGCTCCTGCAAAATGTTCAATAAGAATTCCTGCAAATCTTTCAATACTTCCATACATAGCTCTATGTATCATTACTGGCTCATGTTTCTCACCATCTGAACCTATGTAACTCATTTCAAATCTTAGTGGTAAGTTGAAATCTAGTTGAATAGTACCACATTGCCATATTCTTCCTATCGAATCTTTCATTTTAAAGTCTATTTTCGGACCGTAAAATGCTCCGTCTCCAGGATTTAATTTGTAATCGATTCCTTTTCTTTCCAAAGCATTCTTAAGTGCATCTTCCGCTTGTTCCCAAACTTCATCTGACCCTATAGCTTTTTCTGGTTTTGTAGATAGCTCAATTGCATATTCAAATCCAAACAGTGTATAAAATTTATCATATAAATCTATTATCTCTATTATTTGATCTTCAATCTGATCTTTCATACAAAATACATGTGCATCATCTTGTGTAAATGCTCTAACTCTAAACAGACCATGTAATGCTCCACTAAATTCATGTCTATGAACAAGCCCCATTTCTCCATATTTCAGAGGTAAATCTTTATATGAGTGCATATTATTTTTGTATGCAATTATTGATCCTGGACAGTTCATTGGTTTTATAGCATATTCTTTTCCATCTATCTCAGATGTATACATATTTTCTCTATAATTAAACCAGTGCCCTGATATTTCCCATAATTCTTTATCTAACATAATTGGTGTTTTTATTTCTTGGTAACCTGCCTTTTTGTGTTCTTTTCTCCATATTTCTTCCAATTTATTTCTTAATTCCATCCCTTTTGGCATGAAGAACGGAAATCCTGGCCCATGTTCATCTAAGAAAAACAAGTCAAGTTGCTTACCTAGTTTTCTATGATCTCTTCTTTCTGCCTCTTCTAATAATATTAAGTAGTCATCTAATTCTTTTTTTGTAGGAAATGCTACTCCATATATTCTTTGTAACATTTTCTTATTAGAATCTCCACGCCAGTAAGCACCAGCTGTAGACATTAATTTAAATGCTTTTAAATATCCTGTTGACGGTAAATGTGTCCCTCTACAAAGATCGACAAATTCACCTTGTTTATAAATACTTACGCTTTCAACACCTAAATCATCTATTATTTCTTGCTTATAATCTTCACCCATCTCAGCAAAAAGTTTTTTTGCGTCAGCTGCTGTCATTTCTTCTCTTGTAAATTGATGATTTTCTTTTACTATTTTTTCCATCTCTTTTTCTATAGTTATCAAGTCTTCTTCTGCAAAAGGTTTAACTGGATCAAAGTCATAAAAAAATCCATTTTCTATAACTGGTCCAATTGTTACTTTAGTTCCAGGAAATACTCTCTGAACTGCTTGAGCCATTATATGTGCTGCACTATGTCTTAATATATCTATCCCTTTTTCACTATTCAATGTTATTATCTCGATCTTTCCTGATCTATTTATAGTGAATGAAGAATCTACTTGAACTCCATCAAATATTGCTCCAACTGTTGCTTTACCCAGACTTGATCCTATTGTTTTAGCAAATTCTAGAACTGTTATTGGATTTTCTATTTTTCTGATACTATTATCTGGCAACATTATTTCTATCATTTTACACTCTCCTATTTTGTACACTTTATTTATTTTGAGGATTAGAACCCTGCTCCAAACTCTGAAGCTCCACCTGTATAATTATATTGTAAATTCTTTTCAGGGAAATTAACTATCCCGAATTTTAATGAAACAATCGGATAAAAACCTAAATCCTTATTATCTGGTTTATCCCATTTTCTCCCCACTCCAATTTCCCACTCAAGATTTTCAAATTTATGAGTTAATGTTACCATTTGTAGAGTTATCTTATTTACTTTCTCTGCAAGTGATGAACTTTCATAAATCTCAGGATTGTCTACATTAGGTGCTCCATTTTGTGTATATTGCATTGTGTAACCTATCCACCAAGGTTTATCTGGATCTTTTGCAAACATATACTTAGTTTCAAGTTCATGTTGCCTAAAATCATACGAACTTTTACGCGATGAAATATTTCTATCTAAAACATCCGGTCTTTCCATATCATATGTATATTTTACATAAAATTTATCTAAATACCCAGCTTCTGTTTTAAATATGAAGTCATTAATTGCTTTTGTTCCCGAGCCCATTCTTTTTTCTCTTAAATATTCTGAATCTACTCCTAAATCTAGCGATACTTGAAAGTACTTCTTATTTTTTCTTAAATCTTGGAGTTGAGAATTGAAATCTCTCAAATTGAATTTATTTTGTTTCAATCTTTCTTCTTCTACATAATTTTGATATGCTACTTGTTCTTCAGTCGTTAATTCATCATTTATAGTATTTGTACTACTAGAGATATTTGTTTTTACATTACTCCCAATATCAAAGCTTTGTAAATTAGATTGTTTTACCAATTCTTTGTTTTCTACGTTGTTGATTGCTGCAGCTGCATATTTTGGAGATGCATCATTCTCGTATCTATACATAAAGCTAAGTATTGATGTATCTCGTTCTTTAACATATGTGTCATCTGTATAATTTGTAGGAGTATTGTTTAATGCTCTATATTTTTCGTTACCAAAGCTATATGAAATTCTAAAGTAATGATTTGATTCGAAATCTTTTTCTTTCATTCTTTTGGTATCATATACAAATCCCAAGGTGTGTCTATTTGTTTCTAATTTTAGATTCATTACACCATCAAAGATATCTTTTAGAGTATCTTTAGTGTTGGCGTATTCAAATCCCCACTCATTATAATTTATCGAAAAGTTTTTCTCATTTGTTCGCTCTTTGAA
>JAGOYM010000062.1 GCA_018059165.1 Leptotrichiaceae bacterium
AAATTCCTAGAGAGGAAGATTACTATGAAAAAGATAGTATTAATATTATTAAGTTTCACAATTTTTGCTGTTAATTCATTCGCAGAAAGCGGAAATTTATCAAAAGGGTTAAAGTTATACGATGATTCTAAGTATTCTCAAGCAAAGCCATATTTTGAAAAAATTGTAGCATTAAATAATGAAGAAACAGGAGAAGCGTACTTTTATCTAGCTGAGATAGCTTATTTTACTTTAGCTGAGCCTAAAAATGATGTAGAGCACGAAAGATTGCTTAGATTATCAATAGCAAAGGATTATATACCAGCAATTACACATTTAGGTGGATACATTAGTGATGCTAAAGAAGGAGAAAAAATACTTCTTGCAGGATTAGAAAAATTCCCAAATAATCAAGATATAATAGATACGTTGGGAGAAGTTTATGACACAATGGAAGCAACAGATAAAACTGTAAATTTCTATGAACAATTAGTAGCCAAAGGTAATAACAAGGCATATTTAAGTTTAGGGTATTTGTATCAAGATGATGAACAATACAATTTAGCAGAAGAAAACTATTTAAAAGCAGCAAATAATAATGTAGAAGGCTCAAAATTAGCACTTGCAGAATTTTATAAATCACAGAAAAAATACGACTTAGCAGAAAAATATTACCTTGAAGTGAAAGCTGAAGATGCAGATGACGGCGGGCTAGCAGATTTATATATAATTCAAAAAAAATATGACTTAGCTGAAAAACTTTTTCAAGATTCAGGAAAGTATGATAGACAAGAAATTCTTTCTACTATAGCAGGTAGAGCATTTAACTTAGAGGATTACAAAACAGCAGAAAAATATTACTTACAAGAAATGAAAGAAAATCCAAATAGTTTTTATAATCAAATACCTTTAGCACAAAGTGCAGAAAAAGCCGGAGACAACTCATTAGCAGAAGAAATGTATAAAAAAGATATAGTGAGTAATTCGGGAGGTGTAAGCACAGGAGATTACGTGAACTTCATGCTTAAACAAGGGAAATTAGCCGAAGTTGAAAAATTTGTTGAAGAAAACAAAGGAACTGATATAGAAACATCTATTTATGGATCAATATTATCAAATTATTTTGATGCAAAAAATGTAGAGGGAATGAAAAAATATTCGCAAAAGTTAATTGACCTTGAAGATGAAAGCTATAGATATGAAATGGGTTATGCTTATTATTTAGAAAAAAATTATTCTGAAGCTACAAAAAATTTCTTAATTGCCAAAAAATTTCCTAATTTTACTGAAAATTCACTTTATTATCTAGGAATGGTTGAAAAAGAAAAAGGAAATATGAAAGAAGCTAAAGCATATTTTCTACAAGTATATAAAAAAGACAAATATTATAGCGTTGATTTGTTAAATGAATTAAAAGCTATATATGAAAAAGAAGGAAATACAGTAGAGATAAAACGAATTCAAGGATATATTGATGAAATAAACAATTCGAATGATGATACTGACTATTAGAAAAGTAATACTTGAAATAGATCTAAAAATATGTTAGTATACTATGTATTGAAAAAAATGAGTATTCCTCTTGCGTTCTTTTGGAGAAAAGAAATGACAACGAATATTTTAAAAGAAGGGATGTGAATTTCTTGAAAGAGAAATTAATCGAATTAGTAGAAAAAGACTACATTAAAACAGAATTACCACAATTTAAAGCAGGGGACACAATAGTTGTTCACTACAAAGTAAAAGAGGGTAACAAAGAAAGAATCCAATTGTTTGAAGGTGTAGTTATAAGAGTTTCTGGTGGTGGAATATCAAAAAATTTCACTGTAAGAAAAGTATCTTCAGGTGTAGGTGTTGAAAGAATAATACCTCTAAATTCTCCATTAATTGACAAAATTGAAGTTAAGAGAATAGGAAAAGTAAGAAGATCAAGATTGTACTACTTGAGAAACTTATCAGGAAAAGCGGCTAGAATTAAAGAAATTAGAAGATAGCCTTGAAAGTCAGTATTTAATACTGGCTTTTTTTTATGTAATAGTATATAATTTATTTACAATAATAAGGGAAGAAAGAGAGAAAGGATTAATGATGAATGTAGTAATATGGGGAGCAATTTACGTAGTGTTATCAGTAATGCTAGGGTTGTTTTTATTTAAGGAAAAACAAATTATAGAGTTTTTTAAAGAAAAAGAGAAGATAATGGCAGAAAAAATAGAAAATGTAACGACAGAAAAAAAATCAAAAGATAAAACATTAGGAGATATACTTACTTTTATTGGTATAATTATTCTATTTGTATTCTTTTTATTAGTAGATAAAACACCGGATTCTACAATGCCAATAAAAAACATGGTAATATATATCGTTTTTGGTGCAATATTAATAAATTTGATAATTCGAAAATCTCATGAATTAATGATATTAATAAGTGCAGTAATGTTGATACTGTCAAAAGCAATGTTTAATATACAAGACGTTAAGTTTTATATTATGCTAATAATAATGCTTATAATAGGATGTTTATTAATGTTACTATATAAAGAAGAATTAGCGAAATCATTTCATGCGATTGAGACAACAATAACTGCAGTTGTTATAGTACTGATAATACAGACATTTTTCTTAGGAAACTATGTTGTACCAACAGCATCAATGAGTCCAACAATTGAACCAAAAGATAGATTTTTTGCAAATATGATTTTATATAAATTTACGGATCCTAAAAAAGGAGATATTATAGCCTTTAAAGAGCCAAAAGATAACAAAGTTATGTACACAAAAAGACTTATTGGGGAACCTGGTCAGACACTTCAAATAGCAGAAGATGGTAAATTGATGATAGACGGATCTTACTCAGGGCTACCAGTAGCATATGAGAAAGATGGTATCCTAGGTGGGGATAAAATATATATTCCTAAAAAAGGAGATAAAGTCAAACTAGATAAGATTATAATGATAGGAAAAGGTGTAGGAAAAGATGATAATGGAAATGATGCAATAGGTACAGATTGGTCAGGATTACAAATAGCAGATAGACATAAAGAGATAACAGCTGAAGAATTTCTAAATATCGTTGGTACAAAAAAAGATTTACAACAATATATAGCTAATGATAGCTCATTTAACAAAGATGACATAAATGATATGAAGAATAACACTTATTTTCTTTATACACTGAAGGTTGAAGGAAGAGATGAAAAAATATTACCAATTTTAGATTTTAAATACGACAGTGCTAAATTAGAAAAATTATTATCAGGAGAAACATTAACGTTAGATCACGATTATTATATCGCAATGGGAGATAATACTAAAAACAGTCTAGATTCTAGATATTGGGGATATGTACAAGATAATAGAATTAAGGGTAAAATTTTAGTTAGATTTTGGCCTTTAAACAAATTTGGGTTAATAAAATAATAATGAATACAATAGTAAATGATATTACAAATATACATAACGAAAACTTTGATGAGCAGCACGACTTTAATTATTTTCAGGAAATATATGATGATGAAAGATACTTATTTTATATTTTAAAATCAGAAGATGATGTGGAAGTCATAGGGTATATAATTTATTATGACACGATTGAATCATATGATTTGTTTGAGATAGCTGTTAGGAAATCTAGGCAAGGGCAAGGAATTGCTAATGAATTGCTTAAGATGGATGAATATAAATTAAGTAAGAGAAATATTTTTTTAGAAGTTAGAGAAGATAATGAAATAGCTTTAAAACTTTATAGAAAGTGTAGATTTAAAGAAATTTCACAAAGGAAACATTATTATGGAAGAAATAAAAATGCAATAATAATGATAAAAGAAAAATCTTAACTTGAAATATTTCAAAAACGTGGTATAAATAAGTATATGAAGATTTTTTATGCTTATTATAAAAGCAGCGAAATTTTAAAGGAGGCTCGTTTATGAATGGTTATTTAAGTTTTGTTTTACACGGTCATTTACCATATGTAAGACACCCGGAATACGCAGAATTTTTAGAAGAAGATTGGTTATATGAAGCAATTAGTGAGACATATGTCCCGTTATTAGAGATGTTTGAACGTTTATCTAATGATAAAATACCATGGAATTTAACAATAACAATGTCAGGAACGCTAGTTAATATGCTTAATGATGACATGTTAAGAGGAAGATATATTCACCATTTAGATAAATTAATCGACCTTTGTGAGAAAGAAATAGAAAGATTGAAAGAATATCCAGACATGTTAAAAGTAGCCGAGCATAATTTATGGTTTCATAAAAGAGCAAAAGGTGTGTACGAAGAAAAATATAATAGAGATTTAATTGGTGCATTTAGAATATTTCAAGACCAAGGAAACCTTGAAATAATACCAGTTACTGCAACACACGGATTCTTACCATTAATGAAAGATTATCCTGAAGCAGTAAATGCACAAGTATTTATGGCAAAAGAAGATTTCAAAAGAAATTTTGGGCGTGATCCAAAAGGAATTTGGTTAGCAGAGTGTGCTTATTATCCTGGTCAAGATAAATATTTAGAAAAACATGGAATAAGATACTTTTTAGTAGATGCTCATGGGATTATGCATAGTAATCCAAGACCATTATACGGAATATACTCACCAGTATATACACCAAATGGGGTTGCAGCATTTGCAAGAGATCTTGAATCATCAGAACAAGTTTGGAGTTCAGAAATTGGATATCCTGGAGACACTGTTTATAGAGAGTTCCATAAAGATGCAGGATACGAATTAGATTATGATTACATAGCGCCATATTTACATAGTGATGGAGTACGAAGAAACATAGGGATTAAATATCATGCTATAACTGATAAAAAAGGTACGTACAGAGCAGTATATGATCCTGAAGTAGCATACAATAGAGCGAAAGAGCATGCTTATAATTTTGTAAATAATAGAACTAAACAATTAGAACATTTATCAGCAAAAATGAGAAATAGAAAACCGATAATAGTATCGCCATATGACATGGAACTATATGGTCACTGGTGGTATGAAGGTCCTACTTTCTTAGAATATGTATTTAGAGCAGTAGCAGAGTCTAATTTTTCAACAATAACACCATCAGGATATTTAGATAGATATCCAACAAATCAAGTTGTAGATGTAAGTCTTTCAAGTTGGGGAGCAAATGGATATTATGATGTATGGGTTGATAGTAGTAATGACTATGCATATAGACATTTACATAAAGCTGCACAGAAGATGATTGAACTAGCTAATGGAAGAGAACCTGAAAATGAATTAGAATATAGAGCGTTGAGCCAAGCTGCTAGAGAGTTATTGATGGCGCAAACTTCATGTTGGGAATTCATAATGTTCACAGGAACAATGGTTGGTTATGCACAGAAGAAAATAAGTGATCATGTGAATAGACTTTATAAATTATACGAAGATTTTAATAACAGAAATATAGATGAATCATGGGTAAGAGAAATAGAAAGTAGAGACAATATATTCCCTGTTATTGATTATAGAATGTTTAGAACGGACAGATTGTAATTAAATAGATAAAAAACACTAATGAAGGATGAGATAATTCTGGAGTTAGTGTTTTTGATTTTTTGTAATCTAAAAATTTAGAAATAAAAAAATAAAAAAAGAGTGCATATATTACCCAAAATTTGATACAATATAAGAAGTAAAAATAATAAATTTTAAAAGGAAATAAAAATGATATATTTAGATAATGCAGCGAGTACAAAACCCAGAAAAGAAGTAATAGAGGAAATGATAAGGGTAATGAATAATGAGTATGCAAACCCAGATGCAATACATGAATATGCACATAAAACATTGCTTAATATGAAAAATCAAAAAGAAAAAATGGCAAGATTATTAGGACTTAATAGTAAGGAGATATACTTTACCGCAGGTGGATCTGATGGGAATAATATTATTATTCAAGGAATTGTAGAAGCTAATAGTAGGAATAAAAAGCATTTAATAACAACAAAGATAGAACATTCATCAGTATATGAAATATTCAGGAATTATGAAAAAGAAGGGTATGAAGTTGACTATCTAGATGTTTCTGAGTATGGAGAAGTTGATGTAGAACAACTGGAAAGACTAATTAGAGAAGATACGATATTAGTTTCTATAATAGCTGTAAATAGTGAAATTGGGATTATTCAAGATTTAGAAAAAATTTCAAAAATAATAAAGAATAAAAA
>JAGOYM010000063.1 GCA_018059165.1 Leptotrichiaceae bacterium
CAAAGGAAAAGTTAGAAGAGTACAAGCAAGATGTTTTAATAACTTGTGGAGATACCCCACTGATCAAAGAAGAAACACTAAGCAAAATGATATCTGTATTTAAAGAAAAAAGTCTAGATTGTATATTACTATCATGTGAGATACAAAATCCATTTGGATATGGTAGAATAATAAATAAACATGGAAATGTCGTAGATATAGTAGAAGAGAAAGAAGCAGATGAAGAAACACGTCAAATAAAAGAGATAAATGCTGGAGTGTATATCTTTAAATATGAGAGATTGATAGAAGCAGTATCAAAAATAAATAATAATAACCTGAAAGGTGAATACTACCTAACGGATGCAATAAAATATTTAGTAAATGATGGTTATAAAGTTGAAAGTTATAAAATATATGATGAAGATGAAATATTAGGTGTTAATTCAAAAGTACAACTATCTCAAGCAAATTCTATCCTTAGAATGAGAAAGAATGAAGAGCTTATGGATAATGGTGTAATAATGATAAATCCTGAAGTAACATATATTGAAGAGACTGTAAAGATAGGTCAAGACACAGTAATCTATCCGAATGTAATCATTCAAGGAAATACAGAAATAGGTGAAAATAGCATAATACTAGGAAACACAAGAATAGAAAATTCAGTGATAGGTGATAATGTTAAGATTGAATCATCACTAATTGAGTCATCAATAATAGAAAAAAATGCAACAATTGGACCATTTGCACATTTAAGACCGAAAGCATATTTAAAAGAAGAAGTTCATGTTGGAAATTTTGTTGAAGTTAAGAATACAACATTAGAAAAAGGTGTCAAAGTAGGACATTTAACGTATTTAGGCGATGCAGAGATAGGCGAAGATACAAATGTGGGCGCGGGAACGATAACGTGTAACTATGACGGGAAGAATAAACATAAAACGATTATTGGAAAAAATGTATTTATAGGAAGCAACTCAATACTTGTAGCACCTGTAGAATTAGGAGACGACACATTTACAGCAGCAGGATCAGTAATTACAGAAAAAGTACCTGAAGGAAATATAGCTTTTGGAAGATCAAGACAAATAAATAAAGAAAGAGGGAAAAAATGATGAATTGTGCAGAACCGGATATAAAAGTTTATGCAGGGCCTTCGAGTCAAGATTTAGCAAGAAGAATAGTAAAATACCTTAGAATGGACTTAAGTAGTGTAGATGTAGTAAAATTTGCAGACGGTGAAACATTTATAAAGACAAACGAAAGTGTTCGTGGATCAAGAGTATTTGTTGTACAATCTACTTCGAAACCAGTAAATGAGAATATAATGGATTTATTAATTTTTATAGATTCACTAAAAAGAGCATCAGCAGAAGAAATTATAGTTGTAATACCTTATTATGGATATGCAAGACAAGATAGAAAAGCAAGTCCAAGAGAACCAATCACATCAAAGTTAGTAGCGAATTTATTAACTACAGCAGGAGCTACAAGAGTTGTAACGATGGACTTACATGCGAGACAAATTCAAGGATTCTTTGATATACCAGTAGATCACATAGAGGCACTTCCGGTATTAGCGAAATATCTAATAAAGAATAAATTTGATGACGGAAATACAGTTGTTGTATCTCCTGATGTAGGTGGAGTTAAAAGAGCTAGAGGACTTGCAAACTGGTTACATGCACCACTTGCAATAATAGATAAGAGAAGAGCAAAAGCAAATGTTTCAGAAGTTATGAATTTAATTGGAGACGTTAAAGGAAAAAGAGCAATCTTAATCGATGATATGATAGATACAGCAGGAACTATATGTAACGCAGCAGTTGCTTTAAAAGAAGCAGGTGCAACAGAAGTTTATGCGTGTGCAACGCATGCAGTATTTTCAGAACCTGCAGTTGATAGATTAAAAGAATCACCTTTTTCTGAAGTAATAGTTACAGATAGTATAGAGTTACCAGAAGACAAGAAATTTGATAAATTAACAATATTGTCAACAAGTAAAATGTTTGCTGAAATAATAAAAAGAATATACAGTAATGAAGCAATAAGTGATCTGTTTGAGTTACCGTATGATGAAGATGACATATTATAAAATTGATAAATTGAAGAGGAAATATGCGAAATTTTGATAAAGTAGAAAATGATCAAATAAATAGAGCAGTGAATGCATTGAAACGAAAAGGGGTAATTATATATCCTACTGATACAGTGTACGGAATAGGTGTTTTACCTGATAGAAATGCAATTGAAAAATTATATGAAATAAAAAAAAGAGATAAAAGCAAAAAATTAATAGCCTTGATAGCTGATATATCAACAATAAATGAAGTTATGGATTCGACAGATGGATCAAGTGGTGACATAGAGATCTTAGAAAAAATAGCTTCAGTATACTGGCCTGGAGATTTAACAGTTGTAATTAAGGCAAAAAAAGAAATAACTAAAATAATCGAAATCAATGATGATGAATCAAATGATAGTACAATAGGAGTAAGAATTCCTAATAACCCAATTGCATTAGAAATAATAAGGCAATCGGGAGGTATAGTATTAACAACAAGTGCAAATTTTACAGGTGAGAATCCTGTTAAGGAGTATGAAGATTTAAATAGAGATCTGGCAGATCAAGTTGATTATGTAGTACATGGAACGAACGGTAGTAGTGGAATCCCATCAACAATAATAAAGATATATAATAACAAAATATCAATTATTAGAGATGGGAGTGTGCACATGGAAGAAATAATGGAAAGGATTGGTAAAAAATAATGAAACCAAGAATGACAAACGGGAATGCAATGAATGATATGGAAATGGTTAATGTTAAGAATCAGATGAAAATGGGCGAAATGATGAAGAAGATAGGAAAAGGAAAAAGAAAGGTTAGTGCAACATTTGGATTGGGTAGTAGAAGATACCTACACAAATTAATAGATGAGCTAAAAAAACAAATGACAATATATGAGAAACAATTGCCAAATATGTTTAGCTTTTTTGACTATTTACAAAAACAAGTAGAAGTTGTTAAGGTAAAAGGTAAGAAAAAACAAAAAACAAAAGATAAGACGAAAAGTGTATTGTTATCTTACGAAGAACTAGATTTCTTAAAAATGCAAATAAGAGAAACAACTAAAGGGATAAAAACAGAGAAAGAAAAATTAAAATGGAATAATTTGATAAAGAAAGCATTGTATAAGACATTACTTAAACAAAATGAGTTGCTTTCAGAAGAATTAAGTAAAGCAAAATAAATAAAAATTGAAGTGGGGGCTTTGATTTGAGGAGGAGATATGAATAAAATTAAATTAGAAAATAAGCTTGAGGAGACTCAAGCTAGTGTTTTATATGGAAGAAATAGCTTATTATATGTAGAAACAATCATTGGAAATGCAATAAAAAGTAAGGCTAGTGATATCCATTTGAGTATATTGGATTTGAACACCAGTGAGAAAGAGCTACAAATAAGCTACAGGGTAGATGGAATATTAGTCAAAGACAAATTTATTCATGAGAAATTTGGGAAACAAAAAATAAATCAGAATGCAAGCGAAATAATTTCGAGAATAAAAATATTATCTAGAATGAATGTTGCTGAGAAGAGATTACCACAAGATGGGAGCATTTTATATGAATACAATAATAATAATTGGGATATTAGAGTTGCAACATTACCTGCAATAAGCGGTGAAAGTATAGTTATAAGAATTCTTGGTAGTACTTTGAAGTCTGTATCGCTTGAGAGTTTAGGATTTTCAGAAGTAAATGAACAGAAAATAGAAAAAGTATTACAAAAAAAATTTGGATTAATCTTAATAACGGGGCCTACGGGTTCTGGCAAATCAACTACAATGACAACAATGATAAATATGTTGGATATTGAACATAAAAAAATAATAACAGTCGAAGATCCTGTTGAAACTAGAATAAATGGAGTTACTCAAATACAGATTAATGAGAAAATAGGTTTAAATTTTTCAGAAGTATTGAGAAGTAGCTTGAGAAATGACCCCGATGTTATTATAATATCTGAAATTAGAGATGAGGAAACAGCAGAAATTGCAATACGAGCAGCATTAACTGGACATTTAGTTATTGCAACATTACATACAAACAATGCAATAGGAACAATAACTAGACTAATAGATATGGGTATTAGAAGATATATTGTACTAGACTCACTATTATGTATAATTGCACAGAGATTAGTAAGAAAAAAATGTTTAATATGTGGTGGGAAAGGCTGTCTTAACTGTAATAATGGATATAGCGGAAGGACAACTATAAATGAAGTATTGCTTTTAAATGATGATGTGAAAGAAATACTAAAAAATGAAAAATCACTAGTAGACATTGAACATGAATTAAAGAAATTTGACTTTAAAACAATGTTAGATGACTGTAAGAAAAAAATAAATGAAAATATAATTGATGGATCAGAAGGATTTACATTATTTTAAAATATAAGAATTGATTATTTGGAAGGAAAAAAATGGATATTATAGTTTATGATTTTGATAAAACAATATATGGCGGAGAAACAGGAACGGATTTTCTTGTTTTCTATATGAAGAAAAACCCCAAAAAAATATTTTTGTTTAGCATCGGTTTTGTAAAAGATGCTTTACTATTTTTATTTAAGAAAATAAAATTAAAAGAATTAAAAGGCAGATATTTCAAATTTTTATCTAATGAGAGTGTTGATGAAATAGAGGAATTGGTAAAAGAATTCTGGAAAAAAAGAGAAAGTAAAGTATATAAGTGGATACCCGATGAAATTATAGAAAATAAAAAAGAAACAGATTATATAATTGTGATATCGGCATCTCCACTATTTTTAATAGATAGCTTTGTAAAAAAATTAGGATTTACTCATGCTTTTGGAACAATTATGGAAACAGAAGAAAGAAATGGGAAAAAATATTATTTACCAAAAGTTGTCGGAGAAAATTGTAAAAATGTAGAAAAAGTAAAAGTAATAAATAGATGGGCTAAAGAAGAAGGGATAAAGTATAAGATTATAAAGTTTTATTCTGATAGTATAATGGATAAACCATTATTCGATATTGCTGAAAAAAAATATTGGATAAAAAAAGGAAAGAAAATAGAGGGAATTCCGTTAAAAGAAACAATAATTGACAAAATATTTCAATTGTAAAGATCAATATTAAAAAGGAAGCTACTAGATATGTTGTTAAAAAGATTATAAATAGACACAAAATATAGTAGAAATGTCCCTTTTTATTGATTAAACTTGCAAAAAAAAACGAAGTATGCTACAATGACTTCAAAAATAAAAACACAATATTTTTTAGGAGGAAAATCAAAATGGCAAAAGCTAAATTTGAAAGAAGTAAACCACACGTAAACGTAGGAACAATAGGACACGTAGATCATGGGAAAACGACAACAACAGCAGCAATTTCGAAAGTATTATCAGAAAAAGGGTTAGCTGAAAAAGTAGATTTCGCAAACATTGATCAAGCACCAGAAGAAAGAGAAAGAGGAATCACAATAAACACAGCACATATTGAGTATTCAACAGAGCAAAGACATTATGCACACGTTGATTGTCCAGGACATGCGGATTATGTAAAAAACATGATTACAGGAGCAGCACAAATGGATGGAGCGATATTAGTAGTATCAGCAGCTGATGGACCGATGCCACAAACGAGAGAACATATCTTACTAGCAAGACAAGTTGGGGTACCTTACATAGTAGTGTACTTAAACAAAGTAGATATGGTAGATGACGAAGAGTTATTAGAATTAGTAGAGATGGAAGTAAGAGAATTATTAACTGAGTATGGATTCCCTGGGGACGATATACCGGTAATAAAAGGATCTTCATTAGGAGCATTAAATGGAGAAGAAAAATGGGCAGATAAAATAATGGAATTAATGGATGCAGTAGATAGTTACATACCTACACCAGAAAGACCAGTAGATTTACCTTTCTTGATGCCGATAGAAGATGTATTTACAATAACTGGAAGAGGAACAGTAGTAACAGGAAGAATTGAAAGAGG
>JAGOYM010000064.1 GCA_018059165.1 Leptotrichiaceae bacterium
CTGGGTTCATCGTCAGGCCCAATGGCTGATCGAAGTCATAAATGGTTAATTGCCGATTCGTCTGCTTTTTATACATTTTCATCGCCTCTTCGTATCATTTTTGAAAAAAAGTGCACGGGTTTTTGGTATTTCCCTCTGGAATCCATGCATCTATTATACCAAAAAACAGCTAAAAACGCTGTTGCGATAGGGTTTGTTAATTATTCAGTAGACATTAATTAGAAGGAGGAAATGAGATGAAAGGTTTATTTTTCTATTATAAAACATTACAAAAAAAGAATACTTTCTTTTCAATACTAGTAGGAATAATAATTATTATAGTTAGTTTTATGGAAAACTTACATGAGTTAACCATATTGTATTTTACACTATTACCCACATTTATATTTAATTATAATTCGCAAGAATATGTCAGAGATTTAATGTTTGAAAAAATCATACCAGTAAAACAAAAGAATATAGTTTTTGTTAAATACATTTTCTTCATAGTAAATACAATTTTATCACTTGCAATATCATATATATACTTAATTTTAGTTAAGAATTTTTCAAGTACAAACTTGAATGAGAACGATCTTGTTAATTTTATGTTGGGATTGTGGAGTATGAGCATTAGCCTGGGGACATCAGTGATTATGATCTCTTGCATGAAACGAAATTCTCTAGAGAAAAGTTTAATATTTATTTTTCCGGTACTGCAATCTCTGATTGTTATTTATGGTATAAATTGGGATAACTTTCTTGTTTCACTAACAAATTCAATAAGTAGCGATAACCAACTTTTTTTGATAATTTCATCTTTTGGATTTTTATGTATCTCATACCCGGTAACTGTTTATTTACAGAAAAGAAAAGCGTTATAAATTTTGGATTAAATGAGGTGAGTTCATGAATAATAATAGGATAATAGAAATAATACTTTCAACAAAATTAGCTTCTAGACTATTAACTTTTTTTGACTTGAAGGATAATTTTGAAAATGGGTTAAACGAGTTTAACATGTCATTAGACAAATTCTATAATAATTTGATTGAAGAAGTTATAGAGATACTAAGTGATGTTTTAGTAGATCAATATAACATTTTAAAAGAAGACGGTCATATTAACGGAGAAACATTTGATGATCGAATTAGAGAATTTACTTTTTATGTACAAAGCGCAAACTATGTGAATGAACTTTTTGCAACTTATCCAGTACTGGAAGATATGCTTCACACTATGCTTAGTGATTACATTTCTTCAGTAAATGAAATTGTTGAAGAATACTATTCTGAAAAAGATAAGATTAGTGATTATTTTAGTACTTTCTTTGGAGAAATTATAAGCATTAAATTTAATTTGGGTGATAAACATAACGGCAAAAGTGTTGCAAAAGTTCATTTTGAAAATGGTATTTTGTATTATAAACCAAAAAAACTACTAACAGATGAATTGTATAACGAATTGTTACTATTCATGGAAGAATATCAAATTACTGATTTTAAAAAAATTAATACCTATGTATCAAGTTCCCATTCTTGGCAAGAGGAAGTTTCTTATAATCCGAACTTAACAAAAGAGGAATCAAATAGATATTATTATAGAGCCGGAGTTATTCTATCAATACTGTATTGCATGAGAGGAACCGATATTCATTATGAAAATATAATTGTGTCTGGAGAATATCCTATTATTATTGATACAGAGACATTAACTTCTCCTTCTGACATGTCAAGTTTGGATGAAAGCAACGGAAAAAGTATAAATCAGAGCATTTTAGGCTCAGCAATGTTGCCGCTAAAAGATAAACTATATGATGTTAATGTCAGCGGTCTTTTTCCAGAAAATAATGTTTCAGAAACGATATTTTATTATTCGATAGTTGAAGATGAAGAGCGGGATTTTGTTTATAAAAAGAATGCAGCAGAAACAAATATTGGATCTAACGGAGTATACGTAGATGGTAAATTAATAACCGCTAAAGATGTCAAAACTCATTTAATTGCGGGTTTTGAGTCAGGAGCAAAAAATATACTTAATAATAAAGAAGAATTCATTAAAATTATCAGTTCTAGTAAGTACAATAAAATGTCAGTTAGAAAAATTCTTAGAGGTACACAAGTTTACTACACTTTTATACGTGAAAGTAAAAATCCTTCAATTTTAAAAAGTAGGAAAAAATACGATAGAATTTTTAACATTTTATTAAAAACTTTTATTCCATCAACTTTTGGATATCTACGTGTTGAGGAAGAAATAAAAGGATTAAAAAAAATGGATATTCCCTGCTTTTATACTGATTTTCATGGCACAAATTTGTATAGCAACAATGAAGTTATATGTGAGAACTACTTTAGTACATCTTCGTTTGAAAATGTTCTTCATGCGGTTAAATCACTGGATAAAGATATGATACGTTACCAAAAACACTTAATTAATTTAGGGCTATTCGTAGCTAACACTAATGAAAATGATCTTAATAATACAATTACAAGGAGAAATTATAATAATCTTCAAGAATATAACATAGTAGAATTTCCACATGAGTTATTGAACCATGAAGTTATTGAATATGATGAGGAAAGCAGTTTTTTTTACTTAGCTAATTTCGATGACAGAGATTTAATTATTGATGTCATAAATTCTGGATTATACATGGGCGGAGGAATAGTTCATTATCTTTATACTTACGCATTTATTAAAAAAGATGTAAAAATTAAAGCGTTTTCAAAAAGACTAATAAATGGTTTGTATAAGCAATACAGATCTGTAAACAAGGGTGATTTTAAAAACTACTTTAGCGTTTATGAAGGTTGTGGAGGTTTTATATACCTATCTTATAACTATAGTAAGTTATTTTCTGACGAAGGAATAAGAAATAAATTTTATTATGTTTTGAACGATGTATTAAATTACTATAATGAGAATGAATTTGATAAAGATTTAGATAAGGATTTCATTAATGGATTTGGAAGCACAGTTTTATTATTATCTCGGCTATACCTCGAAACAGGGATAAAAGTTTCCTACAAAGAAAGAATAAAGTTGCTTCTTGAAAACTATTATGACTTTCTCAGAAAAAGCGATTTTATAGAGATAGGACTTGCACATGGAATTTCTGGAGTGTGCCTAAATTTATCATTTATTTATAGAATTACCGAAAGATCTGATATCTTGAGTTTTATGCATGAGTTATCTATCACAGAGGATCACATGATATTGAAAGAAAGTAAAACTATCAGCTATACATGGTGCAGAGGAATAACTGGTGTCTTACTTTCTCGTAATATTATATACGATAATATTGTTAGCGTTGGTAACATTAAACAATTTTCCAGTATCTTAAATTATCTTGAAAAAATGCTGAAGCATTATGGTTCCAAATCAAATCTCAAAAAAATGTTAAGTGTATCAGGAATTTGTCTTTGTCACGGTATTGCTGGGAACATAGATTCACTTGCGGGAATTAAAAAGTTATTTCATATAAAAGAACATTCCAATATACACTATGAATTTCCCTTAAAAGAAAGTGTCGATTCCTATGAATGGTTTGTTGGATCTGACTACTCATTTGAATCATTTATGCTTGGTAAAAGCGGGGTATTATACAGTCTGTTACACAAAGATAATAAAATACCTTCTGTGACAGCATTGGATTTATTCTAAGAGAATATTTATTGTGCATCGGAGGTATATCACGATATGATTAAGCAGAAAATACGGTTGTTTAGACAAACAACTTTTTCAGAATGCGGGCTATGTTGTATAGCAATGATTTCAGATTATTATGGCTATAGAAAACCTATATCATTTTATAGACAACTTTTTAGAGTAGGTAGAGATGGCATTGATATTAGTCAGATGTATTTACTATTTCAGCAGTTACATTTAGAGCCACATGCTTATGTTGTTAATGAGCCAAAAGAGTTTAACTTTGGTGAACATCCTTATGTTATGTTAACAAAAGATAATCATTATGTTGTTATTCAAAAAAAAGGTAAGAATTTTATTGTGTTTGATCCATCATCTGGAAGACACAAATATAATATGGACAATATCGCTAATATAAATGGAGGTGTATTGCTAGAAGCTTTTCCTAATGAAGGTTTTAAAAAAAATAAGGATCAAATTGAATACTATCGTCATGTTAAGAAATTTTTTTCTAATGTACTTCCTTTATATAGTTTAGTTTTAATATTTTCCTTAGGAACGTATATAGTCTCAATATTAGTTCCAATATTATTGGAAAGAATTATAAATATCCTAGTTTATAATCAATCTATCAATTTAATTAATTTTCTTACCAGCATAGGTATTGTATTCTTTTTGTACTTCTTTTTTTCTCATATACAAAATGTTTTGACCATAAAACTTCAAAAAAAATTAAATAGTAATATAAATTTATATACGACAAAACATTTATTAAACTTACCTTTTTCATATTTTGATAATAGAGGTGAAGAAAATATTTTATATAGATTGGGACTTTTACCACAATTAATAGATGCAATTTCTAATAGTTTTGTACAGGCTACTTTAAACTTCTTAGGAGTAATAGCATTATCTTTATATGTGATGTATAGATTTCCATATCTATCGGCGATGATTATTTTGATAATATTGTTTTTAGGAATATTATTACTTATTTTTAATCTCTATATTTTATCTCAGAAACAAGATGAAATGAAGAAAGAGGCTGACGCTAAAGAAACTCAGACAGAAATTATTACCACAATTTTTCAAATAAAGAGTTCTAGATTAACCGGCTATTTTTATAATCAATATGTTAATTTGTTTGAAATTTACAATCTAAAAAATGAAAAAAATAAAAGAAAAATATATTTCTTTAATCTAGTAATCAGCTTGTACTCGATGTTTATTCCAATTTTAGTTATTGTTTATAGTATATCGGAATTAAATGTTAATGTTGGAGAGATTTTTTTCATCTATTCAATAATCGGAATGATTTTATCAAATAGCACACTATTTTTTACTGTACTAACAAATATAATAATGATCAAACCTGCATTGCATTATTTAAATGATATTTACGACGAAAAGGAACAAACAGTGAATGGTAATAATAAAATAAAATTTTTTAATAATTTGGAAATAAATAATGTATCTTTCAAATATAACGATGTTGGGAATAATATATTATCAAATGTTAATCTCAAGGTTCATAAGGGTCAAAAAGTTTCAATAGTTGGATTATCGGGAAGTGGGAAATCAAGTTTAATTAAATTGCTTAGTGGTTTATATAGACATTATGATGGTGAAATTACTATTAATAATATTCCGATAGAAGAAATAGAAGAAGAGTTTTTTTCAAAAGAAGTGGCTATTGTCACACAAAATGCAGCAGTTTTTAATAAAACTATAAAAGAGAACATTACATTAGGCGATAAAACAATAAGTGAGAAAAGTATTTGGGATGCTTTGAAAAATGTTAATTTATATGATGTGGTTGAAAACTTACCAATGAAATTGAATACTTTTATCAATAATAGAGGTGGCAATTTTTCGGGTGGGCAATCACAAAGACTAGCAATAGCGCGAGCTATTGTGAAGAATCCTTCTTTAATCATTCTAGACGAGGCCACTAGCTCATTAGATTCGGTTAATGAAAAAATTGTATATGATAATCTAAAAAAAGAAGGGATTAGTATACTTTCTATTTCGCATAGATTAACTACGGTGAAAGATTCAGATGTTATATATGTAATGGATTGTGGCAAAATAGTAGAGAGCGGTACACATGAAGAATTACTAATAAATAATCAGTTATATACTAAATTGTACTCGAGTCAGTAACGAATTTAACTAAGATCTCTAATGGAGCCACTGAGTATTTTTAATTGAAAAATAACTTGATTGCGTTATTTATGGGTAGTGCCAAAAATTCTATGGAAACTGCTATGAATAATGAAGTGATGTGAAAATCCGTGCCCTACTATTCAAAGTTGGGTGAAACAAACGCTCTTGACAACCGAGCCAATGGTTTCTTCCTCTGCC
>JAGOYM010000019.1 GCA_018059165.1 Leptotrichiaceae bacterium
TTAGTTTCGTTTATTTTGGAAGATTGGTTAACTAAACACCGTAGCGACATAAGTTCTTTGATTAAGCAAAAAAAGAACCGTTTTCTTTAGTACAGAAAAAGGGTCGTTTTGTGAAACAAAAGATTTTTGGTTAGGCTATAGACCCGTCCAATGGGTTTTTCCTCATTGGACGGATATTTTAGATAGAAACAATAATTTCTTTAGGGATTCCTGTATAATATGCTATTTTTTCTACAGGAATATTATCTTCTCTCATTTTTATTATAATATCAATATTTTCTTTAGTAATAGAAGAAGGTATAAACGTAAATAAAATGTCTGACAATTTGCTTATAGCCTTAATAACTTTTTGTTTGTCAGATTCTTTTTTTAAGTCTATTTCACTGAAAGTTGAAAGTTTATCATGCAAAATAAGATAATATATTCCTCCTATTATTAGTGCAGATATAGTTACAATGTCAATATCTGTATTGGAGAATATGTTTGAGAATTTTTGGCATAAAGGTAACGTGTGCAATTCCCGTAGTTGAGCGGTACGTTGACTAGTTTCATTGTTATTAGCTAGTTCCCATTTTAGAAGTTCTTGCATGATTTTATTTTCTGATAAAGATTGAAATAAACCTACAAGAATGTTCATATATAGTGCTTTATCGTTACTAGATTGTTTTTGTGATTTTACAATATCGCTAAACCAATAGTCGTATTTTTTTACATACTCGTCAATGAACTTATTCAAATCATCATATCTGTTATAGAATTGTACAGGCTCAATTTCAGCTTGTCGCATAATACCTGTAACTGTTAGATTAGAAAATCCTTCAGTTTCAATTAAATGGGTTGCCGCATTAATAATGCTTTCCTTTATGTCTTTGGCACTTCTTCGCTTTCTCCTTTCTTTCATTATTATTTTATTTTTATGTTCTTATTTATATCATTAAGAGTATTGACTAAAGATTCTAATTGTTCAAGTTTATGCGTGGCAAGAACGCTGACCCTTAATCTTGCTTCTTTGGTTCTTACAGCCGGATATACAATTCCAATTGTAAAGATACCTTTTTCTTGCAACATTTTAGCAATTTCGTAAACCTTTTTATTATCTCTTATCATAATAGGAAAAATAGGGGAAACAGATTTTCCTATGTCGAACCCTTCTTCTTTCAACCGTTTTCTAAGATAGTTCGTATTTTCCCAAAGTTTGGTTCTTATTTGTGGTTCTTTTTTTATAATCTCTAAAGCTTTTAGTATGGATGCTGTGACTTGTGGGGTAGGGGCTGCTGAAAACACATTGCTGTCCGCATAAAATTTCAAGTATTGTATTATCTTCTTCGAAGCTGCTGCAAATCCCCCTACGCAACCAAATGACTTGCTGAATGTGCCAGTAATAATATCAATTTGACCTAAACAGTTATAGTATTCAGCTGTTCCTCTGCCATTGGCTCCCATTACTCCTATTCCATGTGCATCATCTAACATCAGCATGGTTTCATAAGTCTTGCAAAGAGTAATAATTTCCGGAAGTAAAGACAAATCCCCATCCTGGGAATATACACCATCTATTATTACAAGTTTAGTTTGATATTGCCCTTTGACTTCTTTTAGTACCTTCTCCAAATATTCTAGGTCGTTATGCCCAATTCGTTTTATATTTGTTCCTTTTAGTCCAGCCATTGCGCTTGTGTGGATATAAGGGTCTATCAATGCAATATCATTTTGACCCAATAAGGCTCTTAGTATTCCGGCATTTGCTCCAAATCCGGAAGAAAATAAAATAGCTTCTTCTTGTCCTACAAAAGAAGCTATTTCTTTCTCTAGCTGTTGGTGTATGTCGAGATAACCACCTATTACTTGTGCAGCGCAAGCACCTGTTCCATATTTTTTTATAGCATCTATACCTGCTTGTTTAGTTTCTTCTCTTTGTGACATACCTAAATAATCATTAGAAATAAATGCAATAACAGGTTCGTTGAAGCCTTCAATTGCCATTGTTGAACCGATACCTGTATGTGAAGTTATCCAATAGCTTTTACATCCGAAATCATTTAGTTGCTCAATGTACTGCTGGAAATCATTTGCTCTCTCAATAGCATTTTTCCCATAGGATAGTTCAAAGTCTTTTAATGAATGATAAGTTTTTTCCATATTAGTATAATTTAGATTGTATATTGCAAAAATAGCAAATATATTATGTTTTTAAGCATTAACAGTGGAAAAAACAATATAATTCTTATATTATATACAATTTGTATTGTATATTTGCGATATGCAAATGCATTTGCTGAATAATTACTAACTTAAAAATATCGTTTTATGAGAAAACAAATTTTAATTTTATTAGGTTTCTCTTTTAGTCTTATTGCTTGTCAGCAAAACGAAGAGATTGGTTCTGTGGAGGATAATGCCAATCCAAACGAACTTACTACTAGAGCTGCTTCTATGAGAAGGGTTCCTACACAAGCGGAAAAGGATAATCTTAAAAAGGATTTCCCAAATTTAGATGTAAATAATATTTCTGTAACAGGAGAAGCAACAGGTACATATAATTGTATTGCTTATTCTATGGGGATAACTAACAAATGGATTGACCCAGAATCTTTTTACAATGATTTTATAGAACAGTATAAAAATGCTAAAACTTTATATGGTTCGTCTTGTAATTATGAACAGACTAGTACAGAAGGTAGCAATGCTACTGTTGATGGTTGGGGAACAAGTAGTATAGATATGACTCATGGAAGTGTTGTATATAGTAGCGGTACTTGGGAGTCAAAACTTGGGCGTTATTTGCGTATTACCCATAAAAGGAGTGAGCTATCTGGCACTTTGTATGGTAGAATTTTGGTTTCTTTTATCGAGAGTAGAACAAAGACTGATATGTCGGAGATAAAGGAACTTGCAAAACAGATAGCACAAGAAGATATTGAACTTTCTGATGCAGAAAAACAAGCTGTCATTGATAAAGCTGCAAATATTAATTGTGAGGTAAAGACTAAGTTTAACGATTTGTTTAATTCATGGAACGAAGAAATTTCAATAAATCCACAAACTAAATATAGTTCAAGTACTCTCGCTTATACAACATTACCACAGTTTAAAGAAATGCAAGCGATGGGTAAAAATATTATTCCGTTAATAATGGAAAAACTTTTAGATGAAGATAATTTCTTTTTGCTTCCTCTATATGATGCTATACAGACTGATTCTCAATTAAAAATAAGCTATAAGAAAGGTGATGCAAAGATTCTAGAAGGAGAACAGAATAAGGCTAAAAGAACAGTTCGTCTTTGGCTAAGTCTTTCGGGAAATTAAGTAAAATATAACTGACTTTTTGGGATAAATAGCTCTTAACGTAATATGCTGTAAGAGCTATTTATATATTTACCTAAAAGTTTTTGGCATCATGGATTTGTTTTCTCTTCGTCCTTTTGTATATGTGGCGTATTCGCGTGCGTCAGAAAGTAAATCTACGTGAACTCTATTGTGTATTTGTTTCTAAGGACATAATTTTAAAACTATATTTATGAAAAAAAAATTCTATTCTTTTTGGGGCGTAAGTCAATTATTGGTAGGAGCAATGACTATTGGTCTTGTCTCTTGTGAAAAAAGTTCTGAACTTTTATATGATTTTTCGGAAACATCAGAAAGTTCAATCCAGTCAAGAGCTATCTCTGTTGCTGACTCTGTGAGTCTGTTTTCTAATATAGATGAGTTTAAAAAAAAGCCAGAAACGAAATCTTATTCTTATTATCCTGAGACAGATGAATTTTATTCATCAAATATGTATGCTGTTAGAGAGCTTCCTTTTGCGTTGAAAGTCAGAGGAGGTGGAGTGGTTGGACAGCCTTATCTTTCTACTCAAGGAATGAGAAAAGAATTGATACTTTCAGCTTATAGTTCTTCAAAATTCTATTTAAAGATTTTGCCACCTAGTAGTGGAATACCATATTTGATTTATTCAAAGTCTTATAATAAGCCATTGGTTTGTGGTCAATATAACAATGACCCAAACAATAAACTTGTTTTTGTTTGGGACTCGGAAGATATAAGTTCTGGAAGTTGGGACCTTATACCATCAACATATAAAGGATATTTTAATATTGAAAATCAGACATATTTAGGAACGGCAGACCCCAATAATCCTTGGAGTGTGTTTAATTATTCTATAGAAGTAAAGAGTAATGGGCAGGTAGGGTATGCAAAATATAATAAGCAACCACAGCAAGAGTTTCTATTAGAGTTTCAGGATAAATTTAAAGTAAAAGAAATAGCATTTGAACCTAAAGCTGTAGTGACGGAATTAGACCCTGTTGTTGTGTATTCAAATGGTCAGACAGGAGCAGTTGCTGGACCATCAAATATTACAATTTATGCAAAAAAAGATGTAAAAGATACTTCTTGTTATACAGAAAAAGGAGCTTTGAAAATTCCAATGGCAAATGAAGAACAAATGTTTTTACGTCCTGCAATAATAGCCGGGCAATTTATTGCCCCTGGCAATTTTAGTAGTGGGGAAATGCCTGATTCAACAATATTTTTGCCTAGAGCTCCTTATACTTCCACAACGTATGAGATACCTAAAACATTATCGGTGACTATTCCGGTAGAAGTTGATGAGCCATCTTTAATTAAAGTAACGACTTATTTAAAGAAATATAGTGTAAAGGCTGACTATACTATTACTATGACTTATCGTAATGGAAATGAGGCTAATGATAGAGAAGTTAAATTTAAAGGTTCTTGGTATGGAATAATAAATACTACATCAAAGGCAAAACCAGACGAAATAGTAACAATTCCTTTAGAAGAATATATGAAAAGTTTATCTAATAATAATCTGCAATAAGAAAAGATTATGAAATCAATATTATATATAATAATTTTATCTGTTATAGCTCCATTGTTTATAGCTTGTTCAGAGGATTTGAACTTATGCGCACAGCAAAATACAGTGGTTGAAACTGATTATTCATGTGATGATGTGATTCTTCAAGAACGTAATCCATCTCTTCCAGATGTTATTACAGGACAACCTTCTTTTGATGAAGAGTTGACAAGAAGTGGTGAGATGATTGGGGGAACTGATAAATATCTAGGTTATGGTTATAAATTGCTTAAGGGGAATTATATACCAAGTGATTTTGATAACTTTACGCATTCCATACTTGATATTGAATCTCTAAAAGAATATGATGAATCATATATTGATGAAAATTATCCTAACTGGAACGACCAGTCATCGTTTGCTTATTATGATTTTAATAATTATACGCATTTTTCATCAATAAGTAAAACTGTGAAAAGTGGATTTTCTTTAAATCTAGGATTTTTTTCTATAGGGAAAAAGAAAACGACAACCGAAACATTTAGAACTTTTATTAATGAATCAAAAGAACAAGCTTATGGGGAAATGAATATATTGTTTGCTCATGGCAAATTTACCTTGTTAAGTTCCAATGGTTCTAATAAAGTGTTTGCAAGGCAGTTTTTAAGAAGGTCTTTTATTAATAATTTATATACCTCTCCTATATCATCTATCATTGATTCATATGGAGATTTTGTTGTTGTTGGTTATTATACAGGTGGAAGAGCTTTTGCGCAATATATGGGTAATGCGGATTCAAATACGAATGTTGAACAGAAAACTAAATCCTTAGAGAAAAATATTAATGCTTCACTTGTATATAAAGGTGATTCACTTAATGGGTCGTTCGGATTTAATGGAAAGGATGGTACTTTTGATTCTACAGTTTACAAAAGACAAGATATATTTATACGTGTAAAAACATTGGGTGGTATTCAAGATGAAACAGGTGTAGTGAATACTACAATGGCACTTAAAGACATAAATATAAACTTGCAATCTTGGAGAAAATCATTAAATGATTCAAAAAATCATACAGTGATTGATTTAATAGAAGAAGGATTATATCCAATGTCGGATTTTGTACTGGAAAGAAACTTTCAAAGACGTTTTGATGATACTTCTAAGGAAATTCTTCTTCCTGTTACAAGACTTTATACTCCGTCTATTACGATTGCAAGAGTATTGACAAAGACATCTGCTTCGGGAGAAAGTTTATATGATGTAGCTGCTGTGTTAACAACAAGACAGGGTGACCAAATAGTATTGAGTAAAAGTAATGCTACGGATGCGGAATTAAGGCAAAATGAAGATGATAATGTTTTTATCAAAAAAGCCCAAATTATATCGGCAGAAATATCAAGGTATTTCAGCTCTGATATTCAGATAAGTTATAATACTAGAAAGCGTATTAATCCTCAAATGCGTTCTCCGCTATGTATGGTTTTGGAGAACTTCAATGAAAAAGGTTTCTGTAAGTACTATCATGAGGCAACTAATATGGAATATTTATACGACCCAACTACCAAACTCTGTTTTTCATTTTTTGCAGATGAAAGAGATGAGAGTTTGCTGGAAGTATATGGTCTTAGTTCATGGGCTTCTAATTTAGTAGAAAAACAGATTTCAATAGCAACATTAGCAAATCTATACACAATTATAGGATTGTAATTTTGAAGTCTGGTATTTATATTAATATAATCTATTTTAATACATGGTACATTATTTTAAACAATCTTGCTTATTAATGCTTTGGGCATTATTTTTAGTAAACATAAGTTTTACAAGTTGTGATGATAAAAATCCAGAGGTACAAATAGGAGAACTTACTCCCCAAAAACTATATCAAACCTCATGGCGTGGTACAGGTCGTTGTGATGCTTGGGTAGTTCCCAATATGGGAGTAGGTATGCAATTTATAGATACTCAATCGGGGAAAGTAAATTGGGAAAGTTACGATGAAATTGATATTACTTACAAAATAGAAGGAAAATATATCATATTTAATAGCAATGCTTTATATTTAGGTGGTGCTCCTTGGGTTATTAAAAGCTATACCCAAAAACATATAACTCTTATACAAAATGAAGCAAGTCCAGATAAAGAGAAAGTAGCTATAATAGAATTAGATAGGATAGATTGATTTCGATTGTATTGTTAAAAGGTATGTATTTGGATGCTCTCTTTTCATATTATAAGTATTTGTTATTATACTGGTATCATTTTTATGAAATGGACATAGGGAAAAGAAGATTCTCGTGTTGCTCTTTCTGGGTTTCGGGGAGTGAAGGATATTAATCACATATTCATATTATTTATATATAATATGGCATTTTGTCCTTCTTCTTTTTCCCTATAGTTTTATGGTATCAATTCTTTGTGTCCGGCTTCCAGCAGCTTTTTGTATTTGGTATCAAAAAGGAGTTCTTCAGGGTGTACCAGGGACGATAATTCGGTATCATTTCATCATGCTATATACGCCCATCAGTGCCAGAACTCCAAAAGAATAGGTATCACAAATTCTTTAAAGTAATATTGGAAAATAAAAGAGAGTATTTTGTACTCTCTTTTATTTTATTAGGGCTGTAATAAATTGATGGCTTTTTGAAGATTAGCTTCTAGCTCTTTTTTAGCGTTTGACATAGCATCCTCATAGTTTTTTTCTGATTGTCTTATAATTTCTATTATAACAGAATTATAATTGGCTTTTTGTGCTTCATCTTCTTCTGTATTAGAAATCAGATAAAACTTTTCACTAAATATTAAATCTATAAAAACATAGTTAGAATAAAAATTCAGCACTTGAAATAAAAGTTTTAGGCTGCCCCCTTTTCCTAGTTCAAGATTTGAAATCGCATTTTGTTTACAGTTCAGCTGTTCTGCTAATTGAGCTTGGGAATATCCTATATGCTCTCGGATTTGCTTTAACCTTGTGCCTAAAATTGGTAATGTAATGTTATACATATTGTTCTATTACTGTTTCTACTTCGTCGTATATTCTCTTAAAGTTTTTTTGCAGTAATTTCTCTCTATTATCTGCTGTCCCAAAGTTATATACTTTTGGCAGTTCTTTGTAGGCTTCTTCTTCTTTCTTAATTTTTTTTAAATCTAAATTGGTTTTGCAATGGTACATCGCTGTTGGAAAATTATCTTCTTGTCCAAAATCTAATGCAACTTGCCCTACTAATGTACCAGCTTGTAATGAAGATATTTTGGATGCCGGGATAACAAAATCCATTTGTTCATTCATATTAATTGTTGTTTCGTTTCTTCTGATAGTAACACCTTCTTTTACTTGCTTAACTTTTCCAAATAGTTTTTGTAGCCAATCTAAAGTTTCAGGAGCTTTAGCTTGCCCGGATAAAGTGTTACCTATAATAGAAGTTATAGTTTTTGCGGTAGCTTTGCCGTATTGTTCTTCTAATTGCGGTAGTTCCTGTAATCCCAAACAAATTGAAACCTTATTGCTACGTGCAGTAGAAAGTAGTGTTGCAAGTTGATAAAAATATAATGTGGGACATTCATCTACTATGATTGAAGTAGGGTAGTTACCTTTTGTATTGACAAGTCTAGTTAATCGGTTAATGATAAGTGCATTTAAAGCACTATTCATGCTTTGTGTTTTAGGGTTATTTGCAATGATAAGATAACTAGGGTCTTTTTTATCTGATACTTTTAAATTGAAATCATTGCCACTAAATACCCAAAAAGATTCTTTAGTTGCTAGTCTTGATAACTGTACTTTTAGACTTGCCATCTGTCCTTCTAATTGGTCCACTGCTCCTGATTTATATGCAGCTTCAAATGGGGAAACTAGTGATTTTAATTCAGGTTCGGAAAAGAGGACTTTAAAAAGTACGTCATATTCTTGATTAAGGAAAGCCAGTACATGCGGTAAATCTGAATATTTGCCATTCTCGTATCTAGACCAAAAATAAATAGAAGCTGCTAACAAGTTTACTGCTGATGTTTTAAAAAAATCGCTATTACCTCCACTTCCTTTGTCGCCTTTTTGTAAACTCTCATATAATGCTTCTGCCGTTTCTGTTGCATCTGCTAGGATTTCTATATATTCTCGTTTCAATGGGTTTATTCTTCTACTATATTCAATATCAGAAAAATTAATGACATTGAACTTGAAATTACTTGGTATTTTTCCTAATTGCTTGTTCTTTTGATAATTATAATATGCAATTTTGGCAAGTTCAGGAAATTTGAAGTCGTAAACAACTTCTGCAAATCCTTTAGCTGAATGTTGTCTTATAAAAGAATTTATAACAGAAAAAGATTTACCACTTCCAGGCGTTCCTATTACGAAAGTTCCACGAAAACAGTTGCATATATTCAGCCACCCATTATGCCACTTTCTATTGTAGAAAAACTTCATCGGAATATTGACAGAGAATTCTGTTTCTACCTTGTCTTTAGATTGTTCAAAGCTTTCATTCTCTATATTAAATCTATCTTTCATAAAGTTTGATTTAATACGTTTGGAAATGTTATCTAGAGCTGAATTTATTAATGTCGCTCCAATTATTGATAGTATAATGTAAGCTATATTATACCATTCTAAACTAGTTTCTCCTTTTTCTTTAAAGAAAAGAAAGCATATACTTCCAAAGAACATTATGAATCCAAAGATTAAAGGAAAAATGATTTGTTTAGTCGGGTCTAATTCTAAATCCTTTTTTGAACGTGTTCCAATGCAAGTAACCATTATAATAAAGAATGTAAATAGTTTACTATAAAGAATATTAGAATAGATAGGAATTTTTGCCATTTTTGATAATAAGGGCATAATTTGTTCACTAAAGGGAAAATGAACAAATAGTAGAATCTCTATGCAAACAGTTATATAAATGAATGCTTGCATGAATCCATATAGTTTTTGTAATTCTTTGCTTTCTTCCATGATTTAATCGGGTATTTTAACTTTTTCAGGTTCCTCACATTGAAAAGCCTTGAAATCTTCTATAGCTAATTTCAAGTCTTCTAAAAAATTGCTATTGCAACCTTTTTCTACTGCTATCTGGTAATATGCTTCCATTGCTTGGACGGAACAAATATCTGTTCCGCATATTACAAAAGCTGGAATGTCTTCTAATAGGCACTTGTGTAATAATCTTTTTTGGTCTTTCATTTTATTAATTCAAATGAAAATACCACTCTTTTATGCAGTGAGAGTGGTATTGGTTTTTATTTTTTGGTATCATAATAATGTTCTCTTATCGTCCATGCCGGGCAGAACCCGGAAAAGTACGGTATCAAATACCTTCCCGGTTTCTCTCCAGTGCAGGCAGAAAAGGTATCAATTCTACTGGTAATTTTCCTGTCCGAATATATGTTGAACCATTGCATAATTTTCACCACTGTTAGACTTATGCAGCTTATCATCAATAAAAATTTTTACTTCGACTGTCTTAGGTAGCTGTAAATTTTCAAGGTTTTCTTCATCTTTAGGTATAGGGTAGGCAGATAGCCATAAATATGTTCCTTGTTTGGCTTCTTGCTCAAATGTGAATGGACTTTCTACAATAATTTCTTTGGCAGCTTCTTCGGGAGCTTCGGAAGAAATATCTACTCCTACTGTATAATGTATTAGAAGTTTGAAATTTTCTGGGTCGCTTACGGTAGCTTCATAACGTACTTTTCCTGTATCTCCTGTAGGTGGAGTATCAGGGTCGTTGTTATCGTCTTTATTGCATCCAGACAACATAAGGCTTAAACCAATCATTACTAATGATAAATACTTTTTCATATTGTTTCTTTTAAATAGTTGATAATTCAATGTGTATCGTTCCATTTGCAGCATTATATGCTACTTCCTCAATATTGGTGAACCGTCTTATTGATTCTTTCCATTCTTCTGTTTGTGGATTGTGGTAATATTCTTCTTCTAATAGACTTATCAAATTATTTATTTGTTTGTCAGATAGATAAATCTTTTCTCCAACCCTTGGAACTACAGGTAATTGGATTGGTATAGAAATATTGTTCACACCATCTATAGGAATATGGATGTTTATTTCTATCATAGCCATTTCATGTTTAGTATATTTTTGGACGGCTTAAATTTAACAACTTCCTTTTCTGGAACTTCTACAGGTTCTCCAGTTGCCGGATTTCTAGCTATCCGAGCTGGCTGAATAATCTTTTTGAAAGTACCAAAATCTTTTATAGAAACATCTTTTTCTCTTAGATTTTGAGATAATTCTTTGAAAAAACTATCAATTATTTCTGCTACTTCTTTTGTTGGTTTATTTGCCTTTTCAGCAACCATTTTGATTAAATCAGTCTTATTCATTTGCATATCAATAATATTTAATTACTTAAATCACTTAAACAAATTTCAGGAATAATTTGGGTATAGTCTTCTGTATCTGGTCTATAATGTATTGATTCAACTATATTGACCTCACAGATAACATCATATACCCATGCTTTAAAATTTCCTTCTAAATCATCCTCACCATCATTGAATTTATTAAAATCACTTTTAGCTTCATCTGTTAGATATTCTAATAAATTTTGATAGGTAAATTCATTCTGAAACATTATAATGTGAGGTGAAATTTCTTCGCCTATCCTTGGAAGATGCGGAAAATTCCAATCACCCTTTACCTTCATTCCTCTCTCTTTAAAAAAATGGCTATAAATTATAAATTCTATTTTCATATTAGTTTTATTTTAAAATCATCGTTCAGTACAAGCTTTCTTTCCATCGGTTGCCCGTTTTTATCATGAAATCCAGTTAACACAGGTGTTTCTTTTTTCTCGCAAAGTTCTATTGCTTCTTCGGGAGTTATAGAACGTCCTGACATTTCACGCCAAATGACAAAATCACATTTTATGGCTTCATTTCTATAGTTGGAACAATTATAGGCTTTTTTGTTTATATATAAGTTTCCTCCACACTTAGGACACTTACACAATGTATTGTCAAAAGAAATATCTAAGTTCTCTGTTAGAACCAGCCGTGAAGAAAAATCATTTCCTTCTCTTGATTTAAATCCAGTCATAAACGGTGTTTTTTTTCCTCTGGCAAGTATTTCTGCTGCTTCCAATGGTATTTCTCTTTGTGCAATAGTTTTGGGTATATAGAGGTTACAAACTCTGTTGTTGTCCTTGTCCTTTTGTGAATACCCTTTACAAGCATATCCATTTAGTAAAATTTCAATTTCTCTACCACACACAGGACACGGAGTTTCTAATACTTCATTTACGAAAGAAGGAATAACGATTCCATTTTCGATAGTCAGATATGCAGAAAAAGGAACTCCTTTTTTATTATGGAAGTCATGAAATATATCTGTTTTCCCTGTTGTTATTAATTGCCTGGCTATTTCTTCTGTAATCTCTTTTCCCCAATATGAATGATAAATATTAAATGTACATTTGTCATTCATGTTTTTGAAGTAATTACAGGAATATCCTAAACTGCCTTTCATTATGTGTCCTTTCTGGCAAATAGGGCATAAGCCTAAATCTTTGATTGTATCATTATCCATTTAATATCCTCCTTTACTAATCCATTTAATACCGTTTAAAATATTATCTACTTTTTGTTTCCCACTATTTACATATTTAAATTGTCCGGGTACAAGTGTTTTTAGTACTCCAGCCCTTTTAGCGGATTTCATTTGTCGGCATACAGCGTATGCAAGTCCTCGCATTCGTCTAAGTTCATTGACCACATGAATACATAAATCTATCCTTTGCTTATTATCCATAAGATTTTTTTCACCGCCTTGCAATGCTATATTGTTTATGTATATCATTAAATCTACACTTCGACTGATAAGCTCATACTCTGTTTTTGCAATTATGGTTAATAATTTAGGGTCTCCAACTGCATATTTAGCTGCTTCGGATTGGTATTTAGCTATGTCTCTAGCTAAGGTTGAAGCATAAATAATATCTTTTCCATTTTTCACAACTGCATTAACTGTAGAAAGATAGTTGTATGTCTTCTCCTGTAAGGATTGAATTTGATTCATTTTTTGTTGGATTAAAATTTGAAAGTTGCGGATTTTTGTTTCCTCACTTTGTATGTCTTTCAATACACCTTGTTGCTCCTGATGGGAATAAACCAATGTTCCAATCATTACCGGGTCAATGACAATAGATTGTGCTAGTCCTTTTATGTTGCCTAACAGTAACATTAGGGAAAAAAATAAAAGCACTCTTTTCATATCATTATCTGTTTGTAAATTCATATATTCCTTTTTTCTTTTTTTGTTCTTCTACTCTATTTCTGATGGTTTGAATTATATCACTATTAGCTTTAAGACCATTCATCAGTAGTTCTGGTGTTGATTTATCGCCAGAATAAATGTAGATATTGGTGTTGTTTATTAAAGACTGGATAAAACTTTGCTTTTCTTCATAATCATATACCCGATATAATTCTATGTAGTTAATCCTTTTTGAAAGCACTCCTTGATATATTTTTATTTGCTCTCTAGTTATAATCCATTTTGTACAAAGTAACATTGAAATATATCTGTAGAAAATTATAAATATCAACAATACTAATATCGTTCCACTGATAAATTTTAATAATTCATGTTCTCTTATATATTTACTAAAAATGAATACGAAAATCGCTAATGTGATTAAAAGGAAATTCTTCATTAACCAATATCGGAATTTAGGCTTTAATATAATATCATCAGAAGCTATGTTTGTTCCATCATTCATAACTTAATACTTTTTTTTTGTTCATGTTGTTTCATTAGAATTTCATTGAAATCTTTTGCTTTTTCTGCTTTATGAGAAATCATAGGAGCTATTATTTTGCTTTTTTCCCTAAAACTTTCTAGTGAAACGTCATTTTTGTTAATAGTGAATTCTCTACCCTTAGTTTTAAACAGCACATCATCTTTATTTTCTTTTATTGTCATTTCTGTATTACTAATGATTCCAGACACTTTAATGTCATACAAATTACCGTTTAAATCATTATCAAAACAGGTATGTACTTTAGCTTGTGGGTATCGCAATAAAGTGTTTTTTATTTGATTAACTGAAATGTACCCTCCTACACTACAAAAAACACTTTCTTCTAATTTGATTTTGTTAGCATTGAGCTGATAGAAGCTCATAGCATCTAAAGCGGATTCTGCAAAGTATATATGTTTTGCCATTTGGGGGTGTGGGCAAAAATCAGCAATCCAAAGCGAGTTACTTTTATCACCTCCGGCAGCCATTCCTTTGAATCCATAGTTTCTTAATTCGTAATTTGTTACTTTGTTGTCTTTATCTTTTGGATTAATATAGGGAAAACCTATATTATAATAATTGCCGTTTCCTTGTAAGTCTTTAACCCTTGTGATAAATGGTAGAAACTTTTCTACGACTTGATGATTTATATTTCTTTCATTTGTGAGAAATCTTAAATCAGCGAGTGTAGTAGGAAATTCTTTATATCTATCTCTGTCAAAAGATTTGTTTTCTGCTTTTACAACTTTGAATGCTTCATATTTAGGACTATAAGGCTCATTTGCGTAATGTCCTAAAATCATATTGATTCGCACAAATGTATTTTGATGTTGGAATTGTGGGAAGTCGTTAATATGATTTTTGATGAACTGAATTAAATCTCCACCTTTATAATTCCTATCATAGTAGTGTTCTTGTACACTATGAGGATTCTTGATGATGATTTCATCCAACTTGTTACCTGCTCCGTCTGTCAGTTTAAAAACAGGCGAAACCTTTCCTTTGCTAATGTCTTGTTTATATCCTAAATCTTCAAGTATTTGAATGATGGATATTTTAGCCTTATAATCGTCAAATGTTAGCATAATATTATAGTTTCATTGTTGGAGTATCATTATTTTTTCCGTAGGTTCTACCATATCCGAGAATAGATGCTTCTTGCTTCGCTGTTGCTTTAATAGAACTATCTATTTTATCCATTTGGGTAGATATTTGTTCTCCGACAGTTTGTTTAGTAGCTTCCCTAGAGCTGGAATATGTTTTTTCTACTTCCTTGTAAGAAGCATAATCTTTAGAAAGTTTATGTTTCTCTAAAAAGGCAGCCATTTCGGTGGGTTTATCTTTAAAAATTTCATCAATCCCTTTAGCTCCTTTTTGGGCTACAAACTCTAATCTTTCTTTATCAGATATATATCTTTCTTTCCCTATTGTTTGTTCTTTCTTTTCAGTCGCTTTAATTTCTATAGTATTTGCATCTTTGATTGATAATCCATTTCTGGCATTCAAATCTAGTTTTACTTTTGCAGCTTTGTTTAGTTCCTCGTTTACAATGGTAATTTCTTTTCCATTTTTGAGATTTTCTTGCTGCATAGGAGTAAGCTCTATTCCTCCAAGTTTTTGGGGAATATGAATGTCTTTTGCTTTTATTGATACTATCTCATTAGTATCTTTGTCACGTTGGTGCAATGTTCTTTCTCCTTTTGAATTAGTCTTTACTACGACATTATCAGCTTTTAGGGCTTTTATTTCATCCTTAGTAAAGGATAAATCATTTTTTATTTCTTGTCGTTTAGGAATGAGCAAGATAGCAATCCCAGCGATTGGGTAAACTACTGTAATAGCTGCGATTGCTAGTTTTCTAGCATTGATACCATCAATTTTGATGCGTTTACCTTCTTCTTTGAAATCAATTTCGTTGGCTTTTAATTTAGATTTATTTTCAGGTGTATTCTCGGCTGTTATATATTTAAGAGTTGTTGCTTTCCCTTCAAAATGGAGTTTTCCATTTTCTGTTTTATAAGACACTTTTTCATTGTCTAGAAGTGTTCTATTACCGGGAGTATCTTCAATGGAAAAATTTAGCATACCTGTTTTTTTCCCATTTTTGATGTTTGCAATATCTTCGGGGCTTAAATTTTCCGGTTTAACTCCTACTTCATTAAACTTGTTCCAGTCTATATCAACATATGAACCTTTACCATCTAGGGTTTGGTTTTGTTCATAAGCATATCGATAAAGGTCTTCTCCTTTATATGCAATTTTATTTTCAAGGTCAATGACTGTAAATCCGTCTTTATATCCTTCATTCTTGTTAGTACCTTGTTTTATATCATCCCATTTTATAATTGCAACATTGTGGTTTTCTCGTAAATATTGGCTATATTCTTGGAAATTATTGCTAGCTTGTTCTTTATCAAAGAAACTGATTATTCTTTCTTTAGATTGCTCTAATAAAGATTCTCTATTATCTCCTAAATTGCCAAGTTTAAGTGTATTCAGTGGATAAGTATATGTTTCATTACCTTTGGAAAAGGTAATATCACCATTCCGATATTCTTCTGAATATCCAAGAATTGCTGCTATTGCTCGGAATTGTCCGGCATTTTCATAACTATATTGCAAAGCTTCAAATTTTTTCTTTTCTTCCATTTTATAATTTGAATTTATGTTCTACTTTAGATTGCGATTCATTTCCAAGTGCTGTTTTTTGTCCTTTCATGTATTCTATATATTCATTTCTGTTTTTATCAGTATGAATAGTTCCTATAATTTGTGGGTTATGCCGGTCATAAGCTATTTTCTGTTGCTGCTCGAAGTCTAGGAATTTTATTCCTCTTGGATTATTTAAATCTAATCTTATGGCAATTTTTTCTTTGTCAACGTTTAAAATTAATTCCTTACCTGATTTTAGAGTTTCCTTTTGTTGCTTATCCAGCTCAACACCTTTTATGTTTGAAGGTATTGAAATACTTTTGATTTTTGTTTTAAGCAATTCGTTTGTTTCAGGGTCTAATTGTACGAGATATTTTTCATTGTTAATAGTTTTTGTTATTATCTCGTTATCTTGAAGTCGTTCTAACTCCTTTGGTTTAAGGTTTATATCATTCATTATTTCTGGTCTGACTGGATGAACTTTAACGCCAGCATTGTTGCTATCTTTCCAGTACAAACTTATTTTTCCTTTCATACTTATTTCTTCTCCATTATTATCGTGAAAAGAAAGGTCTAGTAAACTGGTTCTCTTTCCAGATAATAGAGCTGTGATATTTGCCTTATCCAAAGACCATATCTGTTTTTTTGATATTCCTATTAGTTCTAATTCTTTATATGGAATATCATTTTCATTAAAAATAGCTTGCTTTTTATCCATGTAATGTATATTTTTGCCCAAAAGTAATAAAAATATCAATATGAAGAATAAATTTATCATGTTTTTTACTTATTCATTGTTTTTTTCAGTGAATGGCTACTGTCAGTTTAATACGGTATTACAGAAAAAGGATATTCCTAAAGCGGAACCTGTATTAGCAACGACAGAAAATAAATTGATAGAAGAAAAAGAAAAGGCTGTTGTCGTCAATGATGCTTTGACTACAGAACGACTTGCATACTGGAAGCAAAGAAGGTATTTATCTTTGCCCATTGATTCAATGGTGATAACTTCCCATTATGGTAAAAGAAAAGACCCATTTACTGGAAAAATAGCAAATCATAGAGGGATAGACCTTAAAGGCAACAACGACTATGTTTATTCGATAATGCCGGGAATGGTTGTAAAAACAGGAAAAAATAAAGGGTTGGGCAATTATGTAGAAGTGCGTCATGGTGATTTTACTTCTATCTATGGGCATTTATACAGTGTGCTTGTAAATGCGAAACAAGCTGTTGAAGCTGGGCAACCAATAGGCATTAGTGGAAGTACCGGGCGCAGCACAGGAGAACACTTACATTTTCAAATGGAATACAAAGATAAAACTATAGACCCTAAGCCAATTCTTGATTATATTAATGAGGTAATCAGAACCGTTAAAGGACAAATTTCACAGCAAATAGATAATGAGTTAAGACGCAAATAAATAGAAAAAGAGGATTGGAAAAGCCAGTCCTCTCTTTTTGGAAGAATCAGAAGAAACCTTTTTTTAATCCTTTTTCTTGTCTTTGAACTTTTTCTAGTGAAGATTGAAGTTGTGACAGAGCTTCTTTCATTCCTTTTTTTACTTCAGGATTCGTTACGGATTCAATAAGCTCTTTTCCTCTTTGAATGTTAGTGTTAAGTATTTCTTTATTCTTCATCTGTTTTGAACGACTTTCATCTATAAAAATAGATGGCATACTTTTGCAACTCCATTCACCATTTACTAGATTGAAATCTTTAATTCTTTCTTTCGCTAAGTAGGTGTGGATAGAAATCTTATCTACAGCCTTATCACTGTATAATTGATTTGCAGATTTCATTAGTCCATTTACGGCTTTGTTATGTGAATCAATATCGGCTAATCGTCCTTGTCCTTTACTTAGTACTTCTTCTTGATACCTGTTGTAAAGTCCTAGTTGGGTAAACTCCTTGGGGGCTGCAATAATATATGCTTCAACTCTAAATCCTGCATCTTTAAATTTTTGTGCTGTCTTTAAAGGTACATCTGGATTTCTCATAGTTCCTTCTATAATAATATTGC
>JAGOYM010000001.1:0-4707 GCA_018059165.1 Leptotrichiaceae bacterium
AAAGAAAATTATAAATCACTTCACTCTAAAAACTATGATTTTGATGAAAGTTGTTTAGTTGATGGAGTAAATTATTATTTGAATTGTGTAGATTGGGTTAGTAAGAATAAATAATATAATTAAATGCATTTTTGATGTTAGAAAACTAATATTCAAAAATGTTTTTTTATGCTATAATTTGTAACACGATACACATAAAACACAAAATTTTTTAAATGAGGTAAAAATGAAAAAATTTCAGGAAACACGAGATATAATAGTAAGCCCAGATAATAAGTTTTATAAGTTATTGAAAAAGTTAGATCAAAAAAAATATAGAGATGAAAATCATATATTTAAAGCAGAGGGTGAGAAATTCCTAACAGAAGATATTAATTTCAACAAAATAATTGTAAAGGAGTCAAAATACGAATATTACCAAGAGAAATATAGTATTGATGACTTTAATAATGTGACTATTTTGAAAGATAACTTATTTGATGAAATATCAGATCAAGAGAATACACAAGGGGTAATGGTTTTATATTCTAGTAACTTAAAGAATCTTAGTGATATTACTGATGATGTTGTTATACTTGATAATATACAAGATCCTGGTAATGTAGGGACAATAATAAGAACACTTGAAGCAACAGGTTTTAGGAATCTAGTATTAACAAAAGGTTCTGTAGATGTTTATAATCCAAAGACTGTTAGAGCAACAATGGGTGGGATTTTTAAAGTTAATATAATATATGACACACCTGAAAATATATTGAACTTTTTGAATGAAAGAGATTATCAAATAATAGTAACTACATTGCATGAAGATTCAGTCAATTATGATGAAATAGAAATAAAAAATAATAGAAATGCTTATATTTTTGGAAATGAAGGAAATGGAGTTACTAATTTTTTTATTGAAAATTCTCATGTAAAAGCAATAATACCAATTTATGGAGAAATAGAGTCATTGAATGTGGGAATTGCGACAGCAGTATTTTTGTATAAGATGAGAGAAAAGAAAGAAAAAAAGGAGAAAAAATATGTTTAAAATAGGATCACATGTAGGTATGAGCGGTAAGAAAATGCTAGTAGGGGCAGTAGAAGAAGCAATATCATATGGAGCAAATACGTTTATGATATATACTGGAGCACCTCAAAATACTAGAAGAAAACCAGTAGAAGAATTAAATATAGAAGCAGGTATGGCATTAATGAAGGAAAATAATATTGATATAAATGATATTGTTGTTCATGCACCATATATAATAAATCTTGGAAATTCAGTTAATCCATCAACTTTTGAGATTGCAGTAAGTTTTTTGAGAACTGAGATTGAAAGAACTGAAGCATTGGGA
Organism: Leptotrichiaceae bacterium; assembly: GCA_018059165.1. Classification (GTDB taxonomy): domain Bacteria; phylum Fusobacteriota; class Fusobacteriia; order Fusobacteriales; family Leptotrichiaceae; genus JAGOYM01. The sequence goes on from JAGOYM010000001.1 coordinate 1,341, forward strand.
GTGAGTCAAATAGTACTTCATCCTGGAGCACATGTTGGGGAAGGTGCAGAAAAAGGGATTGCAAGAATAATAGAAGGGTTGAATGAAGTAATAAAGCCTGATCAAAAAGTAAAAATAGCATTAGAAACAATGGCTGGTAAAGGTAGTGAATGCGGAAGAAGTTTTGATGAATTAGCACAAATAATAGCAGGTGTAAAATACAACGATAAATTGTCAGTTTGTTTTGATACTTGTCATGTTCACGATGCTGGTTATGATATAGTAAATGATTTTGATAATGTTATAAAAGAGTTTGATAGAATTGTTGGGATAGAGAGAATATCAGTTGTTCATCTTAATGATAGCAAGAATCCAAGAGGGGCATCAAAAGATAGACACGAAAATATAGGACTAGGACATATAGGATTTGATGCGCTAAACTACATTGCACATCACGAAGCATTAAAAGATATACCGAAAATACTTGAGACACCTTATGTTGCACTATCAGAAGATAAAGAAGCAAAAACTGTACCACCATATAAGTATGAAATCGAAATGCTTAAAAGTAAAAAGAATGATGCTGAGTTATTAAATAAAATAAGACAACAATAGAATATAGTGTTTTATATGAAAATAAGAGATTAAAAACTCTTATTTTTTTTTTGCTATTGACTTTAGAAAAAAACATGTTATAAATTATTGTTAGCAAATTACTAACAAAATAAGATTATGTTTATTGTTAAAAAATAAAATACAAATTTCTAGAAGGTAAAGTCATGGGTAAAGTGGATGAGATTACAAGAGAATCGTGGATATTGGACACATTTCCAGAATGGGGAACATGGTTAAATGAAGAAATTGAAAATGAAGTAGTAAAACCAGGAACTGTTTCTATGTGGTGGTTAGGGTGCACAGGAATGTGGATAAAAACTGCTGGGAACACAAATCTATGTATGGATTTATGGGTACAAACAGGTAAGAAAAGTCAAAAAAATCAATTAATGAAGAAACAACATCAGCATCAAAGAATGATTGGATGCGTAAAGTTACAACCAAATTTAAGAAATGTACCTGTTGTATTAGATCCGTTTGCAATAAAAGAAGTTGATGCGATACTAGCTACACATGATCACGGTGATCATATTGACCCTAATGTTGCTGCAGCAGTTCTGAAAAACTGTGATTCTTCAGTACCTTTTATCGGACCAAAAGCATGCACAGATTTATGGAAAAAATGGGGTGTCCCAGCAGAACGATGTATAACTGTGAAACCAGGAGATGTAATAAAAGTTAAGGATATTGAAATAGTAGTTTTGGAATCATTTGATAGAACAGAGTTAGTTACTGCACCTGAAGGAGTTATATTAAAAGATAAAATGCCACAAGAAATGGACTTATTAGCAGTAAATTATTTATTTAAAACATCAGGTGGAAATATATATCATAGTGGAGATTCTCACTATTCAAATTATTATGCAAAACATGGAAATGAACACAAAATAGACGTTGCATTTGGATCATTTGGTGAAAATCCTAGAGGAATGACTGACAAAATGACATCAATAGATATATTGAGAATGGCGGAATGTCTTAATACAGAAGTTGTAATTCCAATACATCATGATATATGGACAAATTTCCAAGCAGATCCTAAAGAAATATTAACACTATGGAACTTAAGAAAAAATAGATTACAGTATAAATTTAAACCATTTATATGGCAAGTTGGAGGAAAATTCACATTCCCTGTAGACAAAGATAGATTAGAATATAACTATCCAAGAGGATTTGAAGACGCATTCGCAATTGAACCAGATTTACCATTCAAATCATTATTGTAAGGAAAAAATAAAATAAAAATAAGATATGGAGATGAGATTTATGGAAATTTTACAAAAGATATTGGAAATGTTTGTTAATAATATTCTAGTAAAACCGGAGTTTTTTGTAGGTATAATGGTATTTGTAGGATATGTTCTATTGAAAAAACCAATTTATGAGTCGTTTGCAGGATTTGTAAAAGCGACAGTAGGATATATGATATTAAATGTTGGAGCGGCAGGATTAGTAACAACATTCAGACCAATACTAGCTGGACTTAATGATAGATTTGGTCTAAATGCAGCAGTTATAGATCCATACTTTGGTCTAAATGCAGTAAATAAAGCATTAGAATCAATAGGGATGACAACATCTTGGACAATGATAGCCTTGTTAATAGGATTTGTGCTAAACATACTACTAGTGTTGGCTAGAAAAATAACAAAAATAAGAACATTATTTATAACTGGGCATATAATGGTACAACAAGCAACAACGGCAACATGGATAGTATTTTTTGCACTACCTCAATACAGAAACATTGTAGGAGCAATATTGATAGGGATATTTGTAGGAGTATATTGGGCAGTAGCATCAAATCTTACAGTAGGACCGACTCAACGATTAACTGGAAATGCAGGGTTTGCAGTAGGTCATCAGCAGATGTTTGCAGTATGGGCAGCAGATAAATTTGCACCTAAATTAGGAGATCCGAATAAGAGATTAGATGATTTAAAGTTACCAAATTGGTTATCAATATTTCACGATAATATTGTAGCAACAGGAACATTAATGTTATTTTTCTTTGGTGTGATAATGGTAATACTAGGAGAGCCGTATTTAAGAGGAATTGATAAAATAAATTTCCCTGCTAAATTAGCATTTCCTACATATATAATTTCTAAATCTCTTTCATTCTCAGTTTATCTAGCCATATTGATGATGGGTGTAAGAATGTTCGTTGCAGAGTTAACAGCATCATTTTCAAGGTATTTCAAGTAGAATATTACCAGGTGCACTACCAGCAGTAGATTGTGCTGCAACATATGGTTTTGGTTCACCAAATGCAGTTCTATTTGGATTCATTTATGGAGCATTAGGACAGTTTATAACAATAGCGTTATTATTAATATTTAAATCACCAGTATTGATTATAACAGGATTTGTACCAGTGTTCTTTGATAATGCAACAATAGCAGTATTCGCAGATAAAAGAGGAGGTGCACGAGCTGCAGCAATTCTATCATTTACTTCAGGTATTCTTCAGGTAGTAGGTGGTGCAATAGCTGTTGTAATATTCAAATTACAAGGATTCGGGGGATGGCATGGAAATATAGATCAAAGTACAGTTTGACTTCTTCAAGGATTTATAATGAATAATTTACATATTGTTGGTTATATAATTGTTATAGCATTAATGCTATTAATACCTTGGTTACAATTTAAAAGAGCAAGTAGCCCTGAAAGTTATTATGAGAATTTAGAATAAATTAGATGATTATAGAAAATGATAGAAAACTTAGGAGATGATTGATATGCTGAAAGTATTAGCAGTTTGTGGAAA
>JAGOYM010000001.1:4807-35620 GCA_018059165.1 Leptotrichiaceae bacterium
TAGAAGAATTAATTGCAATTATAAGCAAAAAATAAAACTATAAAATATAAAATGAGAGGATGATAATATGTCTAAGCCATTATTACAAATAGCACTTGATAATTCAGTATTAAGTGATGCAATATCATCAATAAGACAAGTTGGAGATGAAGTTGATATAATAGAAGCAGGAACAATTTTATGTTTAGCAGAAGGAATGGAAGCTGTAAGATGTTTGAGAGCAATGTACCCAAATAAAATTATATTAGCAGATACAAAATGTGCTGATGCAGGGAAAACAGTAGCTGAAAATTGTGCTCGAGCTGGTGCTGACTGGATGACTGTAATATGTTCAGCAACAATTCCTACAATGGTTGCAGCAAAAAAAGAAGTTAAAGATCTTCAAGTAGAATTATATGGAGACTGGACTTATGAACATGCAAAAGCATGGAAAGAAATAGGATTACAACAAGTTGTTTATCATCAAAGTAGAGACGCATTACTTGCTGGTGAAACATGGGGCGAGAAAGACTTAGAGAAAATAAAGAAACTTGTAGAAATGGGATTTAAGGTATCTGTAACAGGTGGATTGGAAAAAGAAAGTTTATCATTATTTAAAGGAATTGCAGTGCATGCATTTATTGCAGGAAGAGGAATTAGAGATGCAAAAGATCCAGCAAAAGCTGCACGTGAATTTAAAGAAGAAATAGCAAAATATTGGTAAAAAGAGGAAAACACATGAGAAAACTAGACAATATTAATATTGGAATATATGAGAAAGCTCTTCCAAAAAACATTAGCTGGGAAGAAAGAATAAAATTAGTAAAAGAATGTGGTTATGATTTCATGGAAATTTCTATTGATGAAACAGATGAGCGATTAGCAAGACTAGAATATAGTAAAGAAGAAATAAAGCAAATTAGAGATTACTTATTAGATGCTGATGTAAGAATACCATCAATGTGTTTCAGTGGACATAGAAGATTTCCTATGGGAAGTATGAGTCAAGAAACTAGAGATAAGGCAATGGAATTGATGGAGAAAGCAATAGTATTTGCAGATCGATTGGGGATAAGAACCATACAATTAGCAGGATATGATGTATATTATGAAGAAGGAAATGAACAGACAAAAAAATATTTTATTGAGAACTTAAAAAGGTCAGTAAAATGGGCAGAAAGTATGAATATAACATTGGCAATAGAAATAATGGATCACAAGTTTATAAATTCTATTACTAAATATATGGAATTTTCAGAAATAGTAAATTCTCCATATTTAAAAGTTTACCCTGATATTGGAAATTTATCTGCATGGCCAGAAAATAATATACGTGAAGAATTAGAATTAGGGATTAAAGAGAAAGAAATAGTTGCAATACATCTAAAGGATACCCTTAAAGTAACTGATGAGTTCTCAGGTAAATTTAAGGAAGTTCCATTTGGTGAGGGATGTGTTGACTTTGTTGAAAGCTTTAAGATATTAAAAGAATTAAAATATAATGGACCATTTCTGATTGAGATGTGGACAGAAAAATCAGAAAATCCATTGGAAGATGTTATGAATGCAAAAAAATGGATAATAGATAAAATGCAAAAAGGAGGTTTTATTTAATGCTTGAAGAATTAAAAGAAAAAGTATTCAAAGCAAACTTATTATTACCACAGAATAGCTTAGTATTATTCACTTGGGGTAACGTAAGCGCAATAGATAGAACAACTGGTCTAATTGTAATAAAACCAAGTGGTGTTGAGTATAATAATATGAAAGCAGAAGATATGGTTGTTGTAGATTTAGAGGGGAATGTAGTTGAAGGGAATTTAAATCCATCTTCAGATACAGCGACACATATTGAATTATACAAAGAATATGAAAATATAGGCGGTATCGTGCACACACACTCTTCTTGGGCAACAATATGGGCACAGAGCGGAAGAGATATTACCGCATATGGAACAACTCATGCAGATTACTTTTATGGGGATATTCCATGCACTAGAAAAATGAAAATAGAAGAAATAAAAAGTGAATATGAAAAAGAAACAGGGAAATTAATAATTGAGACTTTAAATGAAAGAAATCTTAGCCCAAGTAATATGAAAGGGATATTGGTTCATAGCCATGGTCCATTTGTGTGGGGAGAAACGGCAGATGATGCAGTGCATAATGCAGTTGTACTAGAAGAGCTTGCTAAGATGGCAGCACATACAGAAACATTGAATACTCATGTTAAAAAAATGCAAGATGAATTGTTAGATAAACACTTTTTACGAAAACACGGAGAAAATGCTTATTACGGCCAAAAAAAATAGAGTACCCAAATAATATAGTATGAGGAGCTTTTGATTGATGAAATCTATTAACAAAAGCTCCTTGATTTTTTTAAAAAAATTAAATATTCAAAAAATATCAAGTTTATGCTATTATTATACATGTTAAATAAAATTTCAGATAACTAATGTTATTTAGTGAGGGGAAGGTATGGAAAAGCAAGATATAAAAACGAATCCGAATTTAGTTGATGCTCTAGGCTACTATATTAAGAATAGAAGACTTCAAAAAAAAATAGGATTACGTGAAATGGCAGATAAATTAAATATAAGTCCTGCGTACTTATCAAATTTAGAATCAGGTAAACATAATATGATAAATCCACTTTTATTGAAAAAAATTTCAAAAACTCTAGAAGTAGATCATCTTAAACTTTTTAAAATTATAGGGTATACGGATAAAGATATGGAAGAACTAAAAAAAGAAATAATGTCAGAAATATTAGATGAATTAGAAGATATTGATATTGGTGAGTTAATAAAAGAATTATTAGAGATGGATTTTGAAAAAATAGAACTTGTTAAGCAATATGTTTCACTTTTAAAAAAAAGCAATTAATTAAAAAATGTATCTAAAATATTTCAATCTAAATATTTTAGATACATTTTTTTATGTTATTTATTTGTTTTCTCAGAAGCTAAAATCTGTATCAAATAATATATATCAATAATTACTATAGCAAGATTCATTATAACTATTGGAATCATACCACCTTTAAGCAAAGCAAATGCAAAAGACAAAAATGCTCCTATTAAATTTAATATTCTAAAATTCTTAGTATTATTAATAAGTAGTGATACAACTACTAGAATCATACCAACGTAACCAATAATTTCTGTAAACATAAATATTCCTCCTTAAAATCACAACCATTTTAAAATCAACAATGGCCGGATATTTATTATACAATTTACAAAGAACATTTGCAAGTGGAAATTAACAGAAATTTGTATAAATTCAAAAAAAAATATGCTATAATATTTTAACTTAGCAAATTTTTTTTTGAGAGAAGGATAGAGATGATCACAGTTTTATTGATTCTTATAGCATATGTCTTAGGTAGCATACCGAATGCGTTGTGGGTAGGAAAAACATTTAAAAATATTGATGTTAGAGAACATGGAAGTAAAAATACAGGTTCTACAAATGCTGCAAGAGTATTAGGAGCCAAATTAGGTATATTTACACTTATATTAGATATTTTAAAGGGAGCACTTCCAACATATTTAGGAATTGTTCTGGGAGCAAATTTATTAACAAGAATAACAGGGATAGATAAATTAGATATAATTGTAATAGGTATGGCGGCAATACTCGGACATACATTCTCATTATTTTTAAAATTTAAAGGGGGAAAAGCTGTTGCAACAACATTAGGAGTATTTTTAGTTTTAGTACCTTATGCTATTCTAATACTTTTAGTTGTATTTTTTGTAATTTTTGGTTTAACAAAATATGTATCTTTGGCATCTATAGTGAGTGCAGTTGCATTACCAATTACAGTCTATCTTACAACTAGACATATCCCTTTGACAATTTTAGGAATAATTATCGGACTTTTAGTAATAATAAGACATAAAGAAAATATAAAAAGATTAATAAATGGAACAGAATCAAAATTAAGTTTTTCAAAAGATAAAAAAGATAAAAAATAAAATAATAAAATGGAGTGAAATATGAAAAAAATATTAGTTATCGGTGGAGGAAGTTTCGGAACTTGCCTTTCTAATCTATTAATAGAGAATGGACATGATGCATATCTATGGGAGTATGACGAGAAAGTGAGAAGTGTTATTAGAGAAACTAACGAAAATCCTATATTTTTACCAGGTATTAAACTTTCAGAAAAATTAAATGTTATTGATGATTATGCAACTGAAATAGAAAAAGTAAAATTTGATGCTATTTTATTTGCAACACCAACACAATTTATAAGACCGCTGTTAAAAAGATTGAAAAATCACTTGAAGTATAATATAATAGTGGTAAATGTTGCAAAAGGGATAGAGATAAGTAGTAAAAAAAGAATCTCAGAAGTAATAGAAGAAGAATTAGGAAAAGAGTTAGTAAAATATGTACTTTTATCAGGTCCAACTCATGCGGAAGAAGTCGCAAAGAAAATGCCTTCAGCAATACTTTCAGTATCTGAGGACTTTGAAGCAGCAAAAGAAGTTCAACAGCTTTTTAGTAATTCATACTTAAGAGTCTATACAGGGACTGATTTAATTGGTGCAGAGTTAGGTGGAGCATTAAAAAATTGTTTAGCAATTGCTGCAGGAATGGCAGATGGATTTGGATATGGAGACAATTCAAAGGCTGCACTATTAACTAGAGGATTGAATGAAATGGTGGAAATAGGTAAATTTTATGGTGCTGAAGTTCAAACATTCATGGGATTATCAGGCTTAGGTGATATGATTGTAACATGTACAAGTCAACATAGTAGAAATAGATATGTTGGTGAGCAGTTAGCAAAAGGCAGAACAATAGAAGATATCGTATCAAATATGAAAATGGTATCTGAAGGTGCAGAAACAATAAAAGCATTATATGAAATAATAAAAATAAATAATATTAAAGCACCAATCTTTTCAGCACTTTACGAAGTGATTTATAAAGGAAAACCAGCAGATGAATTATACACAGTATTTATGACTAGAGAATTAAAATCGGAATTTTAAGAGATGGAGTATGATGATGGAAGATTTGAATAGAAATTTTAACCTTATATCTTTATATTTAAACGATATTCAAAAATATGAGTTGCTTACAAAAGAAGAAGAATACGAATTATTGAGAAAAATTAGAGAAGATAAAGATGAAGATGCGAGACATCTTTTAATTCTTTCAAATTTAAGGTTAGTGATAAGTGTTGCCAAAAAGTCTATGGGAAATGGATTACTTTTAATCGATTTGATAAGTGAAGGCAATATAGGATTAATAAAGGCAATTAATAAATTTGACTATGAAAAGGGACATAGGTTTAGTACATATGCTGTTTGGTGGATAAAGCAATCAATAAAAAAAGCAGTTATAAATAAAGGGAGAGATATTAGAATCCCGTCATACAAGTATGAGCAATTATCAAAAGTGAATAGAACAATTATGGAGTATATTTCTGAATTTGGAGAAACACCAACTACAAAATATATAGCAGATAAAACAGAATTGAAGGAAAGCAAAGTAGTTCTTTTATTAAATGAATTTCAAGATATTCTTTCATTAAATGAAACTATAGGAGACAACATATTCCTAGAGGATGTTATCGGGGCAAGTGATAACATTGAAGAGAAAATAATAAAAGAAGACCAATTAGCAGAAATGAGAGATTTACTGGATAATATTTTAAGTGATAGAGAAAAAGAAATTCTAGAGTTGAGATATGGTTTATATGATAATAAAATACACACGCTTAAAGAAATTGGAGATATGTTGAGCATAACAAGGGAACGTGTTAGACAAATAGAAAAAAAAGCTATAACAAAATTGAAATTGCATTTTGGTAATGGAGATTTTAAATTGCAATAAACTAAAGATACTGAATATAAGCATAATATTAGGGAGGAAAAATGTTAAATATTAGAGTTAGTCGAAGAGAGTTCTTAAAAGCCGTTCAAATAGTTGAAAATGCTGTCTTTGATAATAAAATAAGAGAAGTTCTGTCTGGGGTATATATAGTTGCAAGTGGAGATAGAATTTATTTAAGAGGAACAGATTTGGAGTTATCAATAAATTCTGAAATTAAAGGTGAAGTAAGATCAGAAGGTAAAATAGTAATAAAGCATAAAATTATAGAAGAATTTTTAAAACAAATAAATGATGAGTTTATTGAATTAATAGAAGAACAAGGAAAAATAATAATAAAAGCGGATAAGACAGATACCGAATTTTCTATTTATAATGCGGAAAGCTACCCATTAATTCCTAAATTAGAATTAGGAGTAAATTACATTTTCAATAAAGAAAAACTTATGACAAACATTGAAAAAGTAAAAATTTCAGCATCAAAAGCACCTGAAAATTTAGCAGTAAATTGTATAAGATTTGAAATAGAAGAAGGTAAAATGAAATTTGCCTCGTCTGACACATATAGACTAACGTATATAGAAGAAGAATTAGAAGAATCTGAAAAAGACAAAGAAAGTCTAAGTGTTAGTATACCACTTAAGGCAATTGATGGGCTATTGAAGATAATGAAATTAATAGATGAAGAAAATGTAGAATTTGTATCAGATGGAACAAAAGTATTATTTAAATTCCCAAATATTGAAATATTAACAAGAGTAATAGAATTGCAGTTTCCAGATTATAAAGCGATTCTTTCAAATGCTCAACATGATAAGAAAATTTTATTAAATACAAAAGATTTCCTATCTGTGCTAAGAAGAACAAGAATATTTGTTAGAGATAATATAGATGCTAAAAATAGTGGTGTTTTCCATTTTGAAAATAATCAACTATTACTAACTGGAGTTAGTGAGAATGCTAAAATAAAAGAAGTTCTTCCTACAATTCAAGAAGGAGATAATTTAAAAATTTCTTTAAATGTAGAATTTTTATTAGATTATATATCAACGCTTGAAGGTGAAGTAACAGAAGTTAAATTGTTAAGCTCAAAAAGTTCAGTATTGATAAAAGATGAGAAAAATGAGAAGTCATTGTATTTCACAATGCCATTAGCACTTAGAGAAGAATAAAATAAAGAAAAGACTTGAGATACCAATAAATTTCAGGTCTTTCTTCTATTTTATCAAAAGTCTGAAACATTTGAAAAAAACAGAAAAAAATGGTATAATTTTTACTAAGTAAACAATAGAAAAAGGAAGATTAAGGTGATTTATTGTGAATATCACACTATATAGAAAATATAGGCCTCAAAATTTTATGGAGATAGCAGGACAAGAGCCAATAACGCGTGCAATTAAAAATTCTCTTAGAGAAGATAAATTATCGCATGCATATTTATTTACTGGTCCTAGAGGTGTTGGTAAAACAACAATAGCAAGACTTATTGCAAAAGGTGTAAACTGCCTTAAAGATGGTATTACTGATAGTCCTTGTGGAGAATGTGAGAATTGTAGAGAAATAGCACAAGGTATATCAATGGATATGATAGAGATCGATGCTGCATCTAATCGTGGAATTGATGAAATAAGAGATCTTAAAGAGAAGATTAACTATCAACCTGTTAAAGGTAGAAAACGAATATATATAATTGATGAAGTACATATGCTTACAAAAGAGGCATTTAATGCGCTCCTTAAGACACTCGAGGAACCACCTTCACACGTTATGTTTATTTTAGCAACAACAGAAATTGATAAGATTCCTGATACTGTTGTATCAAGATGTCAAAGATATGATTTCACTACATTGAATAAAGATGAAATTGTTAATATGTTAATGGATGTTGCTAAAAAAGAAAATATCAACATTGATAAGGAAAGTTTAGAATTAATATATAGAAAATCTGAAGGAAGTGCGAGAGATAGTTTCTCAATATTCGAACAAGTTATTTCTAATTACAGTAAAGAGGATATCGATTGTAAGAAAACGCAAGAAGCACTGGGTATTATTCCAGATGAAATATTAGAAAAATTTATGCAACTAATAAAGGGTCAAGAGAAAAAAGAACTATTAGAATTCATTGATAAACTTTGGGAAGATGGATTAATAATAGAAAACTTTTTAAAAGATTTTGCTTATTTTACAAAAGAAGAATTTAAAAATAATAATTTGGATGTAGAATTTGTACTTAAAGTTATTAGTTCTATATATTACATATTAAATGAATTTAAGTATGAAGAAGACAAACGATTATTAGGATACGTCTTAGTAAATGAATTATATAAGTCTGATAAAAAAACTGTAGATGTTGCCACTCCAGTAAGAGTTGTAACGGAAAAAATAGTAACAGAACCAACAGTAATAGGACCAGCAGTAACAGAACCAATTGATAACAATATATCATTAGATATCTCTGTTTTTACTCAAAAATGGACAGACTTCAAAGTAGAAGTGAGAAAGAAAAGTGCTATGCTAGCGGCATTTATAATTGAATCAAAGCCATCTAGAATAGAAGGAAATAAACTTATTCTTATAGTTCCAAATGAACAGAAATTTCATCAAGAGAAAATTATGGAGTCAAAAAACAAACAATCAATTGAGGCTACTTTAGCAACTTTTTTCAATACAAATGTAACTATTTTTGTTGAAAGAGAAGGTGAAAAACATAGAAGTCAAGACACTTTTGTGAACAAAGTAATAGAGTTCTTTGATGCAGAAGTTGTAGAAAAAAAATAATTGGAGGTAATTGATATGAAAGTAAAAGTTATTTTAAAAGAAGCAATAAAAGGTATTGGAAAGAAAGATGAAATCGTTGAAGTAAAAGATGGATATGCAAATAACTTCTTATTAAACTTAAACAAAGCAGTATTAGCGACTCCTGAAAACATAAATAAGCTTAAAAGTAAGGATGAAAAAACTAAAAGAGTTCACGATAACGAAGTGAAAAAAGCTGAAGAAATAAAGAGTATAATAGATTCAAAAGTAATAACTCTAAAGGTTAAAGCTGGAGAAAATGGAAAAGTATTTGGATCAATTGGTGGGAAAGAGATTGCAGAAGCAGTTAAAGTACAATTGGGTGTTGAAATAGATAAAAAGAAAATATCTTCTGATTCAAGAATGAAAGAGTTGGGACAACATGAAGTAGAAGTGAAATTACATCACGAAGTGAAGGCAAAAATCAAAGTAAAATTGTTAGGTGGAGAGTAAAGAATGGATCAAGAAAGTATAAAAACACCCTATAATATAGAGGCTGAAGAAGCATTATTAGGATCTATTTTTATAAAACCGGATGTTTTATCAGAGTTAATGGAAGTTGTTAATGCAAATGATTTTTATAAAAATAATTATAAGTTGATTTTTTCAGAAATGATAGAAATATATAAAACAACAACGATAATAGACTCGTTGGTTTTATTAAATTCTCTTAGAAAAAAAGGTATTCTGGATGAAGTTGGTGGAGAACAAATAATTTACGATTTAACAGATGTTGTTCCAACTGCTGCAAATGCTAGAACATATGCACAAATTGTAAGAGATAATTCTATTCAAAGAAAACTTATAGATACAGGTACAAAAATTACTGAAATGGCATATCGTGGATACGATGATATTGATTCAATGCTTGATAAAGCTGAGAGTATGATATTTAAAATAGCAGAAGCAAAAGAGAAGAAAGATGTTATTTCTCTAAAAGACTTAGCAGATATGAAATTAAAAGCTATGGAAGGTCAACCAAAAGGAAAACTCATAACTGGAATTCCATCTGGATATACTGATTATGATACATTAACAAAAGGATTTCACGGATCAGATTTAGTAATATTGGCTGCAAGGCCAGCAATGGGGAAAACAGCGTTTTCATTAAACTTAGCATTGAATGTTGCAAAACAAGGAAAAGGCGTTCTAGTATTCAGTTTAGAGATGGGTAATGAACAATTATTTGATAGATTACTTGCAACTGAAACAAAAATACCACTTTCTAAAATAAAAGATGGGAACTTTAAAGAAGACGAATGGGCACAATATGCATCAGGTATGGGTCGACTTGCGGACTTGCCACTATATATTTCAGACTCATCGAGTGTTAATATATTAGAAATAAAAGCAATATCTAGACGTCTTAAAGCAGAAGGAAAACTTGATATGATATTTATTGATTATTTACAATTAATAAGTTCAACTGAAGGATCGCGTAAATCAAGAGAACAAGAAATATCAGAAATATCACGTTCGCTGAAAGTAATTGCAAAAGAACTAAATGTGCCAGTGTTGACACTTTCACAATTGTCAAGGGCAGTTGAAAGTAGATCAGATAAAAGACCAATGCTATCGGATTTGAGGGAATCAGGAGCCATAGAGCAAGATGCAGATATGGTAATGTTCTTGTATAGAGACGATTATTATCAAGCAATGAGCAGTACTCATGGACAAGATAATCAAAATGGTCATAATCAAGGAGAACAGCAACAATACGCACCACCAGTTCCAAATAATAACCCAGTTAAAGTGGTAGAAGTAATTGTAGGAAAACATAGAAATGGACCTACTGGGACTGTAAAACTAGGATTTAGACTTGAGTATCAACAGTTTATAAATATTATTGTAAATGAAAATAATTATCCAAGATAATGATACGAAAAGTAAAAAAAAAGGTAACAATAAGGTAAAAATAAGATAACAATGCTATATTAATGAGATATTTAAATAGCAGATCACATAGATTTGGAGGAACAATGTCAAAGAAAAAAGTTGAATTACTAGCACCCGCTGGTAATATGGAAAAATTAAAGACAGCATTTCACTTTGGAGCAGATGCATGTTTTATAGGAGGAAATGCATTTAATCTAAGAGGGATGTCAGCAAACTTTAAAAATGAAGAGATAAGAGAAGCCGTATGGTATTCACATAAATTAGGTAAAGAAATATACGTAACACTGAATATATTCGCTCATAATAAGGAAATTGAATATATGCCAGGATTTCTACAATTCTTACAAGAAGAAGGCGTAGATGGAGTAATAGTAGCTGATTTAGGAATATTTCAGTTAGTAAAAGAAGTTGCACCAAAACTAAAAATACATGTTAGTACACAAGCAAATAATACTAACTGGTTAAGTGTTAAGACATGGAAACAATTAGGAGCAAAAAGGGTTATACTAGCAAGAGAAATGTCTCTAGAAGAAATAAAAGAAATAAGAGAAAAAGTACCTGACGTTGAACTAGAAGTATTTGTACACGGTGCAATGTGTATGGCTGTTTCAGGAAGATGCTTATTAAGTAATTATATGAATAATAGAGATGCAAATCGTGGTGTTTGCTCACAAAATTGTAGATGGAATTATAAGATCAAAGCTGACAACCATGAAGGTGAACATGATATTGTTGAAGATGAAAATGGAACGTATATATTTAATGCGAAAGATTTATGTACAATAGAATTTATAGATAAAGTTATAGAAACAGGAGTAGATTCATTGAAAATCGAAGGTAGAATGAAAAGTATATATTATAATTCAACGGTTGTTAAACAATATAGAGAAGCAATAGATCTTTACTATAAGGGTGACTATAAGTATAATGAACGTTGGAAAGAAGAGTTAGAAACAATAAGTCATAGACTATATTCAAAAGGATTCTATTTAGGGAAAACAACAGAAGAGGATCAAAACTATAATACAAGTTTATCTTATAGCCAAACATATCAATTAGTTGCAAATGTAACAGAAATGCTAGAAGAAGGTAAGTATGAATGGCAAATAAGAAATAGAATTATGACAAGTGATGAATTTGAATTAGTTAGGCCAACAGGTGAAGCTATAAAATTCAAATTAGATAAATTTATAAATACTAAAAATGATGAAGAAACAGATGTATTGCATCCTAACTCAATTGCAATTATCGAAACAGATATTGAGATGGGACCAATGGATTTAATAAGAGTAAAATTACCAGTAGGAAAATCAGATTCAGACATGGATGTAAAAGACAACGTATTTTAAATAAAGGGTGATGAAAAATGAAAGATAAGATATTAATAATTGAGGACGATCCTAAAATAGTTAGATTATTACAAATAGAACTACAATTTGAAGGATTTGAAGTGTTTTTTGCTTACGATGGCAAAGAAGGATTATCAATGGCAAAGTATAACTCATATGATTTGATTCTACTAGATTTAATGATGCCTAAGATGAATGGAATAGAAGTCTGTAAAAGGGTTAGAGAGTTCTCGCAAATACCTATTATAATGTTAACAGCTAAAGATGAAGTAAGTGACAAAGTTGTTGGATTTGATTATGGAGCGGATGACTACATGACAAAACCGTTCTCAAATGAAGAATTACTTGCAAGAATCAAATCATTACTTAGAAGAACAAAAAAGACAAAAGAAAAAGAAGACTTTATATTTGAAGATTTAAAAATTAGTCATACTACATATGAAGTATTTAGAGGAGAAAATGAGCTAGGCCTTTCAAAACGAGAGTTTGAACTCCTAGACTACTTAGTCTTAAACAAAGGAATAGTACTCTCTAGAGATCAAATATTAGAAAATGTATGGGGTTTTGAGTATATTGGAAATGATAATATTTTGGATTTATACATAAAATATTTAAGAGATAAACTTGATAAGACACATGAAAGAAAGTTCATACAAACTGTTAGAGGTATAGGATTTATTTTTAAATAAAATTTATTTGAAAGAATAGGTGAAATATGAAGAGATTTAAAAAATTAAAACTGCAAAATAGAATATCTCTTATTTATATAATACTTTTTTTATTTCTAATGGTAGTATCAAATTTATTGATAATTTATCTTGTGCAAAGAGGAAATAATAAACCACTCGAAGTAGCATTCAAAGAAAGAAAAGTTCTAGTTGAAGAATTTTTTACAAAAATAGAAAGTTACTCAAATCAATATGATAATCTGGTATTAGAATTTAATCCAAAAATTGAAGATAATCGTGTTGTCTATTCACAACCTTTTGGACCTGGGACTGAAAATTTTCATTATATAATGAAAATAAAAACATCTGTTGCAAATACACCAGAAACAATTCCACTTAATACATTAAGTACGTTAGAAACTAAAGAAAAACCAGCAAATGTTGATGTGATAAGTAAAAAAATAATTGCGGAATTGGAAAAAGTTGACTTCAATGAGAATGATACAAAAGGAAAAGAAGTGGAATTGCAGCAATATGGTGGTGTATATAGGGTTATAAAAATATACAAAGAAATCAAAGGGAATAAATTTGATTTATACGTTTTAAGAAATGTTAATGAAGAAAATAAAATATATTCAAGATTAGAATATTTGATATTGATATTTACAGTTATTGGAATTATTACTATAATTATATTCGCAAATATGATTTCAAAAGTAATACTTAGACCAATAAATAATGTTATTGACACAGCACGAAGCATAACAGCTGAGGATTTAAGCAAGAGAATTGATATAGTGAACAGAGAAGACGAACTTGGTCGATTATCACTTATAATAAACAGAATGTTAGATAGATTAGAAAAATCATTTGATAATCAAGCAAAATTTATTTCTGATGCGTCACATGAGCTACGAACACCGTTAGCAATAATAAAAGGCTATGCTGAAATTATAAAGAAAAGAAAACTATCAAATCCTGAGGTTTTTGATGAATCAATAAATTCTATAATAAACGAAGTAGAAAATATGGGTAGTTTAGTACAAAAATTACTATTTTTAGCAAAAGGTGATACAGCAAATATAAATGCAAATTTTACAACAATTGATTCTGAAGAATTTATAAAGCATATTTATTCAGATTCTATAGTATCTTGGAAAACACATAATATAATTCTTGATAGAGTTGATGAATATTATCTAAGAGCTGATAAAAGTTTACTTCAACAGGCAATTAGAGCATTGATAGAGAATTCTATTAAATATTCAAAAAAGAACACCAATATATATATATCATCTGAAAAGCAAGGAAATATTGCGAAAATATCTATACGTGATGAAGGAATTGGAATTTCTGATACGGATAAAGAGAGAATATTTGAGAGGTTTTATAGGGCAGATGAATCTAGAAATAAATTTACTGGTGGAACAGGATTGGGGCTTGCTATTGTAAGTAAAATAGTAGAATTACATAAAGGGAAAGTAAGCATAGAATCAAGAATAAATAAAGGAACAAAAATGACAATAGAAATTCCAACAGTATAAATGAAAGAATGTGGTAATTAATGAAGAAAGATGGGATTATATTACTAAATAAAGTAAAAGGTATATCCTCATTCAAAGCTATTAATCAGATAAAATGGAATATAGGTGCAAGTAAAATTGGACATGCAGGAACACTAGATCCAATGGCTGAAGGATTAATGGTCGTAATGGTAAATTCAGCAACAAAATTTTCTGAAGATTTAATGAAGAAAGATAAAGAATATTATGTAGAAATGGAACTTGGGTATGAAACTGATACGTATGATGCTGAAGGGAAAAAAACAAAAATTTATGATGGAATTATAGAATATGATGAACAAAATGTAAGAGATGTCATAAATTCATTTGTAGGGATTCAAGATCAGATTCCTCCAATGTATTCAGCACTTAAAGTGAATGGTAGAAAAATGTATGAAATGGCAAGAGAAGGCATCGAGATTGAAAGAAAACCTAGAAGAGTAGAAATATATTCAATTAGAGATATAACGATTAAGGGGAAAAGGATTACATTCTATGTTGAGGTTAGTTCTGGAACATATATAAGATCACTAGTTAGAGATATTGGAGAGAAATTAAGTTTTTGGGCAACAATGACAAAGTTAATAAGAACAAAAATTGATAAATATTCTCTAGAAAATGCTTTTTTATTTGAAGAAATAGAAAAATCAGAAAATAAAGAGGAACTCATAATTGATATTGAAAGTTTATTTGACTATGAACACATTATACTTTCAAAAAATGAGTTACTAAAATTATCAAATGGGATGACTACAATACTTGAATTATCTAAGCATGCAATAAGTAATATGGAAGATTTGACTAATAAAAAGCTGAAAGTGTATTCAAGTAACAATGAGTTTGTGGGGATTGCTAATATATTGAAATTTGATGAGGGCAATATGTACATTAAAAGGGACAAATACTTTGTTTTAAATCCCAATATTAGTACTTGATTTTATAGACGTTATATGGTATGATAAGTTATCATAATAAACAAGCAAGAGAGTGGGGCGAACCCACTCTTTAGTTTTAAAATATACAAAATATTGAGAATAAGAGGTGATTTAGTGGATAAAGTTTTAGAGGCGTTCGAAAAACAAATTACACCCTACTTAAAAGAATTAAAATTAGAACTTGCGGATCTAGAATATGTACAAGATGGTGGATATTCATACTTAAGAGTTTATATTGAGAGTGAAGAAAAGCAAACAGACTTGGAAGATTGTATAGCACTTAGCAGTAAAATTGATAGTATTGCTGATAGCATGATTAAAGAAAAATTCTTTTTAGAAGTTTCAACACCCGGACTTGAAAGAAGTTTGAAAAAGGAAAATGATTTTATACGGTTTAATGGAGAGAAAATTAAGATGTTTACTAAAAGTCAATTTGATGGTAAAAAGTCATTTGAAGGGGTTATACATAAGTTTGAAAATGATACAATATATTTAAAAATGGAAAATGATACAATATTAGAAATTCCAATATCAAAAATGAAAAAAGCTAATTTAGTTTATGAGTTAACAGAAATTAAGGAGGAAGTATGAAGTCGAAAGATCAGAGAATCTTTTTAGAAGCACTTGATGAGTTAGAAAGAGAAAAAGGAATAAAAAAAGATGAGTTACTGGAAGCAGTGGAAACTGCATTACTTGCAGCGTACAAAAAGAACTATGGGGACAAAGAAAATGCAGAGATAGAAATTAATAAAGAAACAGGAGATGTTAAAGTTATTTCAAGAAAGACAGTAGTAGAAGAAGTAGCGGATCCTGATTATGAAATTAGCCTAGAAGATGCTAAAGAAATTAGAAAAAGAGCAAAAATTGGTGGTGTTATTGATCTAGAAATTAATGCTGAAAATTTCAAAAGAAATGCTATACAAAATGCAAAGCAAATAGTAATACAAAAAGTTAGAGAATGTGAAAAACAAAATATTTTTAATAAATTCAAAAATATAGAAGATTCAATTGTATCAGGAGTTGTTAGAAAAACAGATGAAAAAGGGAATCTTTATATTGATATAAACGGATTAGAGGCTATAATTCCTGAAAAAGAATTAGCAGAAACTGATAAGTTTGTTCAAGGAGATAGAATAAAAGTATTTGTTGGTAGAGTTGAAGAAGGAACTAAATTCACGAAAACATTCCTTTCAAGAAAAACAGATGATCTTATTAAAAAATTATTTGAACTTGAAATTCCAGAAATTGAAGACGGAACAATAAAAATAAAATCATTATCAAGAGAAGCTGGAAGCAGAACAAAAATAGCAGTTTATTCAGAAGATGAAAAC
Organism: Leptotrichiaceae bacterium; assembly: GCA_018059165.1. GTDB lineage: Bacteria > Fusobacteriota > Fusobacteriia > Fusobacteriales > Leptotrichiaceae > JAGOYM01. Next base: position 21,180 of record JAGOYM010000001.1, read on the forward strand.
TTAGATGTTAAAGGTGCTTGTATCGGTAAGAATGGAATGAGAATACAAAGTATAATTGACGAGCTAAAAGGTGAGAAAATAGATATAGTATTATGGAATGAAGATATTAGATATTTCGTAAAAAATGCTCTAAATCCTGCTGATGTATTATCTGTAGAAATTATAGAACATGAAGGACAAGAAATAGCGAGAGTAGAAGTTGCAGAGGATCAATTATCACTTGCAATTGGTAAAAAAGGACAAAATTCTAGACTTGCTGCAAAATTATGTGAAGTGAAAATAGACATTTACGTATCAGGAGCTGATGAATAAAAAATGCCAGAAAGAATGTGCCTTTGTTGTAGAAAAAAAGGGAGTAAAGAAGATTTCTTTAGAATATCGACGATAAAAGAGAAGTGTGTGTTGGATATTGAACATAGAATACAAGCAAGAGGAATATATGTTTGTAAAGACAAGCAATGCGTAGAAAAGTTATCTAAACACAAGAAAATAAAAGTAGATATTGAAATACTATTGAAAATGCTGAGTATATTAGATAAATCAGAAAAAAGTATAGAAAAGATACTAATAGGAATGAGAAATTCTGAGTATTTTATTTATGGTGTCGATGATAATATTGAAGGAGTAAAAAGAGACAAAGTAAAATTAATAATATTACCAAAAGACGTCAAAGAAAAATACAAAGAGGAATTTTTAAACCTGCGTGAAAAATATAAATTTAAAATAATATATATCGAGAAGCAAGAACAGTTGACTGACATATTTTCAAGAAACGTTAATGTAATAGGAGTATTTGACAAGAGTGTCGTAAGAGGCATACTAAAAAAAATTGGAGGTGACGAATGAGAGTACATGAATTAGCTAAGAAGCTTGGAGTAGAAACAAAAAGCTTTATAGAAAAATTAAATGCAATAGGTATAGAAGGTAAAACTCACCTATCAGGATTAGATAGTGATCAAGTATCAACTATTACCAAAAAACTTTCAAACGTTGTAAAAGAGGAAAAGACAAACGTTGTAAAACCAGCAACAGAAAAAAAAGAAGAAGTGAAACAAGACACCAAAGATCATGTAGTGAAAGAAAAATTAGTATTCACTCATGAAAAAAAAGAATACAAACAACAAGATAACAGAAGCAATAATAACTATAATAATAACAATAATTATAATAGAGACAATAGAAATACTAACAACAACTATAATAATAACTATAACAATAACAGAGACAACAACAGAACTGCAGGAACAACAGTAAATAATACTGCATCTACAGTGAACACTACAACTAATGCTACTAACACAGCAACTACTAATACAGCAGTAGCTAACAATACGACAACTACTAACACTGCGTCTACGGATAATAGAAATAATAATTATAATAGAGATAACAGAGATAACAGACCGAATAATAATTATAATAGAGATAATAGACCAAATAATAATTATAATAGGGATAATAATAGACCAGCAGGGACTACGGGAACTACAGGAACAACTGGAACTACAGATAATAGACCGAATAATAATTATAATAGAGACAACAGAGGTACTGATAACAGAAGCACCGATAATAGAAGTAATACAGGTGGATACAACAGAGATAACAGACCGAATAACAATTATAATAGAGATAATAATAGACCAGCAGGAACAACTGGATCTACAGATAACAGAAACACAAGTAACACAGGTGGATATAATAGAGATAATAGAACAAACACAGGTGGATACAACAGAGACAATAGAAGTACAGATAACAGAAGTAACACAGGTGGGTACAATAGAGATAACAGAGGTACTGATAATAGAACAAACACAGGTGGATACAATAGAGATAATAGAGGAACCGATAACAGAGGTACCGATAATAGAACAAACACAGGTGGATACAACAGAGACAATAGAAGTACTGATAACAGAAGTAACACAGGTGGGTACAATAGAGATAACAATAACGGAAACAACACTGGAGGATATAACAGAGATAGAAACAGCAATTCTGGTGGCGGATACAACAATAGAGGAACTGATAATAGAGGTGACAATAGAGGAAGCGAAGGTGGAAACAGATTCAATAAGCCATTTAACAGAGATCAGAAGAAACCTGAGGCAGGAAAAACTGATTCTGGAATAGCACCACCAGCTGAAAAACCAACAAAAATAGCACCAAAAAACAAAATAAAATTTGATAAAAAGAAATATGAACTAGAGAAAAAACAAAGAGAAGAAGAGAAAAAATTAAAAGAATTAAGATCTGACTTTAGAAAAGAAGATAAAAAGAAAAAAGGTGTTAAAAAGAAAGACAAAACTATAAAAAATGAAATAACAATGCTTGAAGGTGAAACAATAGGAACAATAACTATTAGAGATGAAATTTCATTAAAAGAGTTAGCTGAAAAATTAGGAATCAACGTTTCTGAGATAATCAAAAAATTCTTCATGGAAGGTAAAATGTTGACAGCTAATGCGATATTAACATTTGAAGAAGCTGAAGAAATTGCTATCGAAAGAGATGTATTAGTTGAACATGAAGAAGTAGAAGAGATCAGTTACGGAGAAAAGTATAATCTTGAAGAAGAAGATAGTGATGACGAATTGATAACAAGAGCACCTGTAATAACTATTATGGGACATGTTGATCATGGTAAAACATCATTGTTAGATGCGATAAGACATACAAATGTAATTGATGGAGAAGCCGGTGGAATAACTCAAAAAATAGGGGCATATCAAATAAAATGGAAAGAAAATAGAATAACATTTATTGATACACCTGGACATGAAGCGTTTACTGAAATGAGAGCAAGAGGAGCAAAAGTTACTGATATAGCAATATTGATAGTAGCTGCTGATGATGGTGTTAAACCACAAACAGTTGAAGCAATCGCTCATGCAAAAGAAGCGGGAGTACCTATAATTGTTGCAATAAACAAAATAGATAAACCTGGAGCAGATGTAACAAGAGTGAAACAAGAATTACTTGAATACGGATTAATGGCTCCAGATTGGGGTGGAGATACTGAGTTTGTTGAGATTTCTGCGAAACAAAGACTTAATCTTGAATCTTTACTTGAAACAATAGTATTAACATCAGAATTATTAGAATTAACAGCAAATCCTAAGAAGAGACCAAAAGCAGTTGTAATAGAGTCAAGACTTGATCCACAAATGGGAGCTGTAGCAGATATATTAATTCAAGAAGGTGAACTAGCAATAGGAGATATATTTGTTGCAGGGCAATCACATGGAAGAGTAAGATCAATGGTTGATGATAGAGGAAATAAAATACTAAAAGCAGGAATATCTAAACCAGTTGAGATAACAGGATTCAACACAGTTCCAGAAGCCGGGGACACATTATACGGTGTTAACAATGATAAACAGGCGAAAAAAATAGTTGAAGATTATATAAAAGAGATAAAAATAAATGAACAAAATAAGAAAAAACATATATCATTAGAAAGTTTATCTCAAGAATTAGAAGATCAACAATTAAAAGAATTAAAATGTATCATAAGAGGAGATTCAAAAGGATCTGTTGAAGCACTAAAAGAGTCGTTAGCTAAATTAAACAATGAGAAATCAATGGTTAATGTAATACAAGCAACAGCTGGAGCAATAACTGAGGGTGATGTTAAGTTAGCAGAAGCATCAAATGCAATAATAATTGGATTTAATGTAAGACCTACAACACCAGCAAGAAATGAAGCAGAAAAATTAGGTGTTGAAATAAGAACATATAACATAATATATCATGTAATTGAAGATATAGAGAAAGCAATGAAAGGAATGCTTGATCCAGAATTTAAAGAAATTTATTTTGGAAGAATAGAAGTAAGACAAGTATTCAAAATAACAAATGTAGGTAATATTGCGGGTGCAATAGTTGTAGATGGTAGAGTAACAAAAGCCTCAAAAATTAGAGTATTAAGAGATGCAATAATAATATATGAAGGTGAAATTGATTCACTGAAAAGATTTAAAGACGATGCAAAAGAAGTATTTAATGGACAAGATTGTGGAATAGCAATAAAAGACTTCAGCGAAATAAAAGAAGGCGACATAATTGAATCATATATTTTAGAGGAAATACCTAGATAATTCAAGAGGTGAAAGAGTATGAATGATAGAAGAAAAAAAGGATTAGAAAAAGAAATTTCTAGAATAATAGGAACATTATTACTAACAGAAGTTAAAAATGAGAAAGTTAAGAATTATGTAAGTATACACCATGTTTCATTAACGAAAGATGGAAGATATTTAGATTTAACATTTTCAATTTTAGATCTTAAAAACACTGTTAATAAAGAAAAAATGATGGAAGAGTTGACTAAACTAAAAGGTTATTTCAGAAAAAATATAGGTGATAGATTATCTATTAGACATGTACCTGAAGTTAGAATACATCTTGACGATACAATTGAATATGGAGTAAAAATTTCAGCTATATTGAACGAAATTAAGCAAAAAGGTAATGAGTGATCTCAATATGATATGGAAGAATGCAGATTATGATGAAAGCTATTTGGAATATAAAAGTAAAGAATTTGGCGAATCAAAACTTATAACAAAGCTTCTATTGAATAGAGGGATAACTCAAAAGGATGAAGTTGATAAATTTTTAAATCCAGAAAGTCAAGAAATGTATGATCCTTATCTATTTGAAGATATGGATAAAGCAGTTAATAGAGTAATTGAAGCAAAGACATTAAAAGAAAAAATTGTAGTATTTGGAGATTATGATGTAGATGGGATATCCGGAACATCGTATCTTATAATTGTGCTAAGAAGATTAGGTATGAATGTTGATTATTTTATACCTAATCGAGCACATCAAGGTGCAAAAATAACTAAGCAGTTTCTTGGGTTTCTTAAAAAGAAAAATGCTAAATTGGTAATCACTGTCGACACAAGTATTGGTAGTAATGAAGAATTAGAGATGTTTAAAGATAACAAAATAGACTTGATAATTACTGATCATCATAGACAAAGTGCTTACAATATTGAGAGTGAAAGAATAAAAAATGTTAATCCTAAAATAAGTAAAGGGTATCCAAATAAAAATTTATCCGGTGCTGGTGTTGCGTTTAAACTTGCAGAAGCAATTTATATGAAATTAGGAATAAACAAAAGAATCTTATATGAATACCTTGATATTGTTATGATTGGTACAGTCGCAGATGTAGTGCCAATGACAGATGAGAATAGATTAATAATTAAAAGAGGACTATATAACTTAAGAAAAACAAAAATTAAAGGGTTACGATACATAATAAACTTTCTTAAGCTAAATCCTGAAAATATAACTGCTAGTGATATAGGATTTTATATTGCACCAATGCTAAATGCATTAGGGCGAATTGATAATTCTAAGATGGTTGTAGATTTCTTTATAGAAGAAGATGATTTCAAAATATTTAATATAATTGAAGAAATGAAACGAGCAAATAAAATTAGAAGATACCTAGAGATAGAGATGTACAACGAAATAGAGGAGAAAATTCAAAAATTAGAATCCCCTAAGTACATATTTATGAAAAGCCGTAAGTGGCATTCTGGTGTTATCGGTGTTGTTTGTTCAAGAATTTCTCTCAAATACAATATTCCAGTGATACTTGTAACAATTAAAAATGGTTACGGTAAAGCTTCTTGTAGAAGTGTAGATGGAATTAATATATTTGATATGTTACAAGAATTAACTGATAAATTTGAAAGATTCGGCGGGCATGATTTAGCTGCAGGCTTTCTAGTTAAAGAAAAAGATTTATTTTATGTGGAAAGAAATCTTAAGAAAAAGTTGTCTACCACTGATAAGTCTGAAATTGAAAAGAAAATAAATGTAGATTCTACATTGAGTATTGAAGAGATTAACAAAAATATATTGTTAAATATTAATAGACTATCACCATTTGGAATGGAGAATAGAGAAGTTAATTTATTAGATGAAGATGTGAAATTTATAAACTTCACTAAATTTGGTGTTAACCATAGACATTTTAAAGGATACATCAAAAAAAATGAAAGAGTAATATCTGTGATTGCTTATAATTTAGGACATAAATTAAGCTATAAGAACATAGATAAATCGTATGAAATTGTGTATACGCCAACATTTAAATCTGGAAGAACAGATTTATTTATAGAATTAAAAATAAAAGACTTTAAAGAAAAAAATTAAAATTTTTAGGAGGATATAGAAATGAATTCAGTAAAAAAATTAGAGGGATCAAAATTCGAAGTAACAATAGTAAAATCAGGAGCAGAAGTAGTAAGTATGAGAGAGCATGTATTGACACATTTTAAAGATGCAAAAGTAGACGGATTCAGACAAGGGAAAGTACCTATGGATATAATCGAAAAAACTTACAAAGCACAAATAGATGAAGAAATAATAAATCACGTAATAAGTGCAGAGTACCCAGCTATTATAAAAGAAAATAACATTGTACCAGTTGATTATTTCAAATTAACAAAAGTAGAAATTACAAAAGAAAACTTAGAAGTAGTATTTGAAGTACCTGTATTACCAGAAATAAAATTAGGTGAATATAAAGGGCTAAAAATTAAAAAAGAAAAAGCAAATGTAACTGATGAAACAGTAAATCAAGAAATTGAAAAATTATTAGCATCATCAGGTAAATTAAAAGAATTAGAAGATGCAAAAGCAAAAGCAGCGTTAGAAGATGTTGTAAATATCAATTTTGAAGGATTCATTGATGGAGAAGCATTTGAAGGTGGAAAAGCAGAAGGATTTGACTTAACATTAGGAACTGGAAGCTTCATAGATACATTTGAAGATCAAATAGTAGGACATAAGAAAGATGACGAATTCGATGTTAATGTTAATTTTCCAGAAGCATATCATTCAGATTCATTAGCAGGGAAACCAGCATTATTCAAAGTTAAAGTTAATAGCATAAAAAGACCTGAAAAAGTAGAATTAAATGATGAATTTGCAAAAGAGCAAAGTTATGATACAGTTGCTGATATGACTGCAAAAATAAAAGAAAACTTAGTTAAAAAAGAAGATTCAAGAGTAGAAAATGAATTTATAAGTAAATTAGTTGAAAAAGTTGTAGAAACATCGGAAATAGATGTTCCAGCAGCAATGGTAGATAGAGAAATCGATAGAAAATTAGAAGAGTTTTCTCAACAATTACAAATGCAAGGATTTACATTAGAGAAATACTTTGAAATGACTGGACAAAGCATAGAAGCAATGAGAGAGTCAGTTCAAGAATCTGCTGCAAATGCAGTTAAAACAGACTTAGTATTAGGTGAAGTAGCAAAAGTAGAAAAAATAACTGCAGAAGATTCAGAAGTAGAGCCTAAGATTGAAGAAATGGCAAAAGCTTATGGAATGGAAAAAGATGCAATTATCGCAGATGTAAAAAAAGCAGGAAATTATGATGTATTTATAGATAATATCAAATACCAAATAATAAATGAAAAAACAATAGATTTGTTGAAAAAATCAGCAAAATAAAAACTAATAACAAAAACAATTGTGAGGGGAGTTTTTCTAAATGTACAATCCAATAGTTATAGAAAATGATGGACGTGGAGAGAGAAGTTATGATATTTACTCAAGATTATTAAAAGATAGAGTAATATTTCTAGGTGGTGAAATAGAAGATAATATAGCAAACTCTATTGTTGCTCAGCTATTGTTTCTTGATGCTCAAGAAAGTGAAAAAGATATAACAATGTACATAAATAGTCCTGGTGGTGTAATAACATCAGGACTAGCAATTTATGATACAATGAGACATATCAAATCTGATGTTTCAACTGTTTGTATAGGTCAAGCAGCAAGCATGGGAGCTTTATTATTAGCAGCAGGAACAAAAGGTAAGAGATATTCTTTACCTAATTCTAGAATAATGATTCACCAACCATTAGGAGGAGCACAAGGACAAGTAACGGATATTCAAATTCAAGCAAAAGAAATAGAAAGAGTTAAAGAAAAAGTAAGCCAAATTTTAAGTGAAGCAACTGGGAAATCTGTAGAATCTATTTATCAAGATACAGAGAGAGATAATTTTATGAATTCATTGCAAGCTTTAGAATATGGAATAATAGATAAAGTTATAGAATAGAGGTGAATAGATTGGTAAAAGCAAAACAACATGTATGTTCATTTTGTGGTAAAACAGAAGCAGAAGTTTATAGATTAATTGCGAATCCTGAAAATGACATATTCATATGTGATGAGTGCGTAGAATCGTGCTATGATTTAATTGAAGAAGAGGAAGAATTTGAAGAGTTTGCAAAAACACACGATGTAAAATTACTTAAACCTTCTGAAATAAAAGAAAAACTAGGTGAATATATAATTGGACAAGAAAGAGCTAAAAAAGTACTTTCAGTTGCAGTATATAATCATTTCAAAAGAGTTACACATAAAATGCAGAATATCGATGATGTTGAATTACAAAAATCGAATGTTTTACTAATCGGACCGACTGGTAGTGGTAAGACATTACTAGCACAAACACTTGCTAAGATACTTAATGTTCCATTTGCTATTGCAGATGCAACAACGTTAACTGAAGCAGGTTATGTTGGTGATGATGTAGAAAATGTCCTATTGAAACTAATAAAAGCAGCAGATTATGATATTGAAGCAGCAGAACATGGAATAATATTTGTTGATGAAATAGATAAAATAGCTAGAAAATCTGAAAATATGTCAATAACAAGAGATGTTTCTGGTGAAGGAGTGCAACAAGCATTACTAAAAATAATTGAAGGTACAGTTGCTAGTGTTCCGCCACAAGGGGGAAGAAAGCATCCTAACCAAGAAATGATAGAGATTAATACAAAAGATATACTATTCATTGTTGGTGGTGCATTTGAAGGGTTAGAATCAAAAATTGAAAGCAGAGTAAATGTGAAAACTGTAGGTTTTGGACTAGGAAAAGAGAAAGAAAAACTAGATGACATGACAATTTTTGAGAATGTATTACCTGAAGATCTTATAAAATTTGGACTTATACCAGAATTAATAGGGAGACTCCCAATTGTTACAGCACTACATAGTCTAGATGAAGAAGCACTTATAAAAATTCTTACTGAGCCAAAAAATTCATTAGTTAAGCAATACAAGAAATATTTCGAAATGGAAAAAGTAAAGTTAGAATTTGAGGAAGATGCAATAAAAGAAATTGCAAGTTTAGCATTTAAAAGAAAAATAGGTGCAAGAGGATTAAGATCAATAATTGAGAATGTGATGCTTGATTTAATGTATGAAATACCATCAAAAGAAAGTATTTCAGAAGTAATCATAACTAAAGATTCAATTACAGATAAAGATAAAGTAATTATAAAATAATCATACAAATAAAATCATAGATTTTTTTACATTTGTATGTTAAAATGTTTTTATGTGAAGATTTTTTATCTTTACATTTAAAACAAAGTTTGGAGGAATAAAATGATAAAAAAACCATTTATTGCAACGAGAGAATTAGTTGTTTTTCCTGGTATAGTTACCCCAATTTTCGTAGGAAGAGATTCAAGTCTAGCTAGTCTTGATGAAAGCCTTTCGAAATATGACAATAAATTAGTATTATCAACTCAGAAAGATGTAAATGTGGAAGAACCAAATTTCCCTGAAGATGTTTATAATGTTGGAGTACTAGTACATGTAATACAAACAGTGAAAATGCCTAATGGAACGGTTAAAGTCTTAGTAGAGGCTAAACACAGAGTTCTTATTAAAGAGATTACAGAAGTTAATGGAGTTTTTTATACAGATTATGAGGAAATATTTCCAAAACCTATTACTGAAAGCAAATCAGAAGCATTGAAGAGAAAAGTAATAGAGGAATTTGAGAATTATGCAAAAATAACACAGAAGATATTACCTGATGTTATTTATAATTTAAAGGAAATAAAGAGTATAGATAGAGTATTTGATATGATCTGTACAAATCTTATGATTGAAACAAAACTTAAACAAGAACTACTAGAATTATTAGATGTAGAAGAAAGATCATACAAAATATTAGGGATATTAGAAAAAGAGATAGAAATATTTAGTATTGAAAAAGAAATAGAAACAAAAGTAAGAGAACAAATGACAGAAGTCCAAAAAAATTATTACTTAAGAGAAAAAATAAAAGCAATGAAAGAAGAAATGGGCGAAGATATAGATTCTGATGAGGAAATTGAGGAATTGGATAAAAGAATAACAGAAGCAAATATATCTCAAGAATTAAGAATTAAACTTAATAAAGAATTGAGTAGAATGAAAAAAATGCCTGATTTTTCTGCAGAATCTTCTGTTATAAGATCGTACATTGAAGCTGTTCTTGATTTACCATGGAATAAATCATCAGAAGACACTATTGATATTAAAAAAGCACAAATAATTCTTGATGAAGATCACTATGGACTGGAAGAAGTTAAAGAGAGAATATTAGAGTTTTTAGCAGTGAAAAAACTTAACAATACACTTAAAGGATCAATTATTTGTTTAGTAGGACCTCCTGGAGTAGGTAAGACGTCATTAGCGCAATCTGTGGCACGTGCAATGAACAGAAAGTTCACACGTATATCTTTAGGTGGGGTAAGAGATGAAGCTGAAATTAGAGGGCATAGAAGAACTTATATAGGGTCGATGCCAGGAAGAATTGTAAATTCATTGAAACAAATAGAAGTAAATAATCCTGTAATGTTATTTGATGAAATAGATAAGATGGCTTCAGATTTTCGTGGAGATCCAGCTTCTGCAATGTTAGAAGTACTAGATCCAGCTCAAAATCATACATTTGAAGATCATTATATTGATTATCCATTTGACTTGTCTAATGTGTTTTTCATATGTACAGCGAATGATTTAGGTGGAATTCCAGGACCTCTTAGAGATAGAATGGAAATCATTTATATTGAATCATATACAGAATTTGAAAAATTAAATATAGCAAAAAAATATTTAATTCCACAAACAAAAGAAGAAAATGGATTAAAAGAATACAAAATAGATTTTTCTGATGAAGCATTATTCAAAATAATAAATGAATACACTAGAGAAGCTGGTGTTAGGAATTTAAAAAGAGAGATAAGTAAAGTATTTAGAAAAATGGCTAAAGAAGTTTTAGAGAAGAAATCTAAAAAATTAGCTGTAACAGAAGCAAAAATAAAATCTTATTTAGGTAATGCAAAATTCAGACCTGATAAGATGAAAGAAAAAGAAGGTAAAGTAGGAGTTGTAAACGGACTTGCATGGACTGCAGTAGGTGGAACAACACTAGAAGTTCAAGCAGTAAAAATGGAAGGTAAAGGAAATCTTTTATTGACAGGTAAACTAGGTAATGTAATGCAAGAATCTGCAAAAGTAGCACATTCTTATGTAAGACATATAAAAGGCGACTTGAAAATAAAAGACAATTTCCAAGAAACAATAGATATTCATTTACATTTTCCTGAAGGAGCAGTACCTAAAGATGGACCATCAGCAGGTATAACAATTACGACTGCAATAATATCGGTATTAACAGATAAGGAAGTAAGACAAGATATAGCAATGACTGGTGAAATAACAATAACAGGTGAAGTTTTAGCAGTTGGTGGGATAAAAGAAAAAGTAATTGGAGCCCATAGAGTTGGTATAAGAGAAGTTATATTACCTTTTGATAATAAAATCGATACAGAAGAATTACCAAAAGAAATAAAAAGTGAAATGAAGTTTTACTTTGCAAAAACATACGATGATGTTAGAAAATTAGCATTCATGAAAAATAAAAAATAAAAGTAAATAAGGAAGGGGTAAATAGAAATAATCTATTTATCCTTTTTAATTACTATATAGCGATATTCTGATTGACAAAAGTAACAGTATGTAGTAGAATGAATTATAGAAATTGTAATGATTACAAAATTAAAACTAATAAATAATGGAGGTATAAAATGAATTTTGATTTAAATTTAGGAGCCCTAGATGAAGGGAAATTAATAAAATTAGATGAATCTGAATTGTATGATGTCTTAATTGTGGGAACAGGACCAGCAGCAGTAGCATCAGCAGTATATGCTGTTAGAAAAGGACTTAAAACAGCAATGATAGGTACAAAAATTGGAGGACAAGTATTAGACACAAATGAAATAGAAAATGTAATTGGATTACCAAAAACAACTGGTTCAGAATTTGCAAAAAAACTTGAAACACATGCAAAAGAATATGGAATTGCCCTTAAAGAAGGAAATTATGTAAGAGAAATTAAAGAAGATGGAAAAAATAAAATAGTAACTACAGACGATGGAAAATCGTATAGTACAAAAACTATCATAATAGCAACAGGAGCAAAATGGAGAGAATTAAATGTACCTGGTGAACAAAATTATAAAGGTAAAGGAGTACATTACTGTGCGACTTGTGATGGGCCATTTTATAGAAATCTAGATGTTGCAATAATAGGTGGTGGAAATTCAGGTGTTGAGGCATCACTTGATATGGCAGGGATAGCTAAAAGTGTTACTCTAGTAGAATTTATGCCAGAGTTAAAAGCAGACAAAATATTACAAGAAAAATTAGCAGAAAGAGATAACATATCTGTAATAACTAATGCACAAGTAACTGAAGTATACGGAGAAGCATTCACTACTGGATTAAAATATAAAGAGAGAGCAACAGAAGAAATGAAAGATCTTAAAATAGACGGAATGTTCGTAGAAATTGGTCTTGTACCAAATACAGAATTTGTAAAAGGATATGTTGAAACTACAAAATTTGGTGAAATAATAATAAATGATGTTAATTCAACAAATGTTAAAGGAATATTTGCTGCAGGAGATGTAACAACTGTGAAATATAAACAAATAATAATTGCGATGGGTGAAGGTGCAAAAGCCGCACTTGGAGCGTTTGACTATTTAATAAAAGAGTATTAGGAATTAAGAAAATCAAAGGCTAAATAACACCTTTGATTTTTTCTTGAGAAATAAATCATAGTAGATATTAGAGTTAGAGAAGATATTTGACAGAAAAAAGAACAAGTGTTATATTATGATTCAATACTTAAATTTAAGGAGATATAATGAAGAAAAAAATATTACTATTATCAATTATTGTTGCAGGAATGGCAAATGCAGCGAGTGTAGATTATTTAATGAATAACTCTACAAGTTATTTTCAAAATCCAGCACAAACAGCTCAGATTTCTGTGGAAGGGGTATTCTATAATCCAGCAGGAACAGCTTTTGTAGATGATGGACTATATTTAAATGTTAATGCTCAAAATTCAATAATAAATGAATCTATGAAAGTAGAAGGAAAAACATTTGATGCAACGAGCTTTGCAGCAGTGCCAAGTTTCAATCTTCTTTACAAGAAAAATGATTATTCTCTTTTTGCAAATGCAAGTGTAATTGGAGGAGGAGCAACATTAGAATATGAAGGTGGAGCAGCAGGTGTATACTTAGCAGCAGCAGCGCTAAATTCAAAGGATCCATTTAAAGGAACAGCAATGGGATTAAATGCTAATCTTTCAGGTGGAAAATTTATTGGTGAAAATAGATATTACCAAGGAATTATTGGAGGAGCATATAAAGTAAATGATAAGTTATCAGTTTCATTAGGTGGAAAGTACGTATATGCAACTAGAAAATTAGAAGGTACAGCAGACTATACATATAATGCATTATCACCTATGGGTAAATACTTAAAAGGAAATACACTCTCAATAGACTCTACAAGAAAAGCAGACGGCGTAGGATTTACAATAGGAGCAGATTATAAACTAGATGAAACAACAAATTTTGCAATCAAATATGATTCACGTGTTAGATTAACATTTGAAGCAGAAGGAACAGAAGCTGATAAAATGTTATTTATGGGTAAAACATTAGGAATTTCGGCATTTTATCCGACATATGCAAATGGAGTAAAAAAAGAAAGAGATTTACCAGGTGTACTTTCTCTAGGAGCATCAAAATCTATTGGAAAAGCAACATACTCAATCGGGTATAATCATTATTACAATAAAGCAGCAAATATAGATGGAATCGAATATCAAGATGGATTTGAAGCAAATATAGGTATTGATTATAAATTAAATGAAAAAATAACATTGCATGGTGGATTCAATTTTGCAGATACAGGGGCGAAACCAAGTACATATAATGACACTGAATATGCAGTAAATTCACAAATTTATACAACAGGACTTACATATAAACCTAATGAAAATAATGAATGGAAATTCTCATTAGCATATGTTTCATATAATTCAGAAAATGGAGAAAATACTCCTTCAGTAATAGGAACATTAGAAAAATCTAAAGTAAAATATGATAAAGCAATAGGTGTTTTTGGAATAGGATATACACATAAGTTTTAATTTATGATATAATAACATTAATCGGAGAGTTTACTCTCCTTTTTTTGAAGGAGTGTATTTTAATGAAAATAGGAAATAAATTAAAGAGATTGAGACA
>JAGOYM010000001.1:35720-41434 GCA_018059165.1 Leptotrichiaceae bacterium
TTTGGAATAGGATATACACATAAGTTTTAATTTATGATATAATAACATTAATCGGAGAGTTTACTCTCCTTTTTTTGAAGGAGTGTATTTTAATGAAAATAGGAAATAAATTAAAGAGATTGAGACAGGAAAAATTGTTAACTCAAAATGAACTTGCTGATAGATGTGATTTGTCAAAGGGGTTTATCTCACAGTTAGAAAGAGATTTGACATCACCATCATTATCAACTCTTGATGACATATTAGAGGCACTTGGCACAAATATTAAGGACTTTTTCAATGACCATGAACAAGAAAAGATTGTTTTTGGGCAAGACGATATATATGAAATTGAGAATGAAGAATTAGAATATATATTAAAATGGTTAATTCCAAATGCACAAAAAAATAAAATGGAGCCTATTTTATTAATTCTCAAAGAAGGTGGAAAATATAAACTGGAGACAGCTCATGAGGGTGAGGAATTTGGGTATGTTCTTTCGGGAACAGTGCATATTCATTTAGGAAGTAAAAAATATAAGGCCAAAAAAGGTGAAAGTTTCTATTATAATGCTAATGTTGATCATTACATATCAAATCATGGTAAAAAAGAGGCAACAATATTATGGGTAGCGACGCCACCATCATTCTAAAAATAGAAATCAATAAAAAAGAACTAAGATTGTAGTATTATACTATGTCTTAGTTCTTTTATTTTTAGTTACTTATTTAGTCCATTTAATTATTAATCCAACTGCTAATTCATTGTTATCAGTAACAGTGATTCTGTTATCAGATTTATTTTTGTAGAAAGTTGTTTTTCTATCGAAAACTTCATAAGAAACATAAGGATTTAACAATAACTGTTTATTGATAGTAAATTTAGCTCCAACTGCAGGCATAACTTTATATGCTATATCGCCTCTAACATTTAATTTACTGTTTTCATAAGTATTAACGTGACTTTCTTGATATAATGTTAATGATCCATAGATATTATAAAAATTAGGTGTAGTGTAAGTTAAATCAGTTTCATCATAGATATTTAAATTATTATCTAAATAAAAATTACCTTTGTAATTACCGTATGGATTGTTTTCATTTTCAAATCTATAGTGTAATTCAGTACTATTCCATAAATTTAAGCTACCCCAATTACCTTTCATCTTCAAAAATGTTTTTTCAAAATCAACATCGAATCCCCATCTACCAGCATCCGTCAATGAATTTCTATCATATGCTAAGAATGTTTCAAGAGTCCCACCATATAATTTCCAAATAGGTCCTGTAGTATAATTATAATCTTCATAAGATGTTTCTTTTACAGTTATTTTTTTACCATTGACAATATGATTTACTAATCCATCACTTACATCATACTCTAAACCAATAAATTTAAATTTACCCCAATCATATGATTTTGATAACTTAAATTGTGTATCCCAACCATGGAATGTAAAATCATTGTCTGAATTAAGATAGATATCTCTATCAACATCAAAGTCAAATATAAGACCAGGCTGACCAGGATCACTTAAATCAATACTACCTTTTGCTAATGTCCATTCGATTTGTCCACCACTATGTGCATCACCATTTTTGTGGTATCTTTCGTATCTGATTTCATGAGTTACACTTTGAACTGAATCTGCATAACTTGCCAGTGATGAAACTGCAAATAATAAAGTTGATATTACTAATGATTTTTTCATAAACTTCCTCCTAAGTTATATTTGTTTTGTTGCCTATAACAAGTTTACCACAAAAAATTCAATTGTCAATTACTGTGGTGAATTATTTTATTGAAAATATTCTAATAGATTGAGTCATTAAGTAAACAATACTTGAAAAAAACGCTGTTATATGTTAATATATGAAAGTCATAAACTTTTACAACAAAATTACAAAAAATTTACAAAGGAGAGATGTTTGAAATGGATTTAGTAGAAATATATAAGGCTCTTGGAGAAATAACAAGATTAAGAATTATAATGCTATTATTAGATAAGAAAATGTGTGGTTATCATATAGAAAATACACTAAATGTTAGTCAATCGAACATATCGAGACATTTAACAAAATTGAAGTATGCAAAGATAGTAAAAGAAGAAAAAGAAGGACAGAAAATATATTTTTCAATTAACTCAAATTTTATAGAAAAATATAACTTATTATATGAGTCACTCTTAGGAAATAGGGTTACGCATGAAATATTCATGAGTGATGAAGTTAAATATTTTGAAAATAAAGATGAGTTAGATTTATCATATAGTAATATTGCAGAAAATATCTAAAAAGAGATGAGAGGTGTATGAGTTATGAAGAAGGAGACGTATAACGTAACTGGAATGAGCTGTGCAGCATGTTCAGCTTCTATAGAGAAGACACTAAACAAAATAGATGGGATAAAAGCAAGTGTTAATCTTGCAACAGAAAAAGTAAATGTTGAGTTTGATGAAAATAAATATGACTTTGAAAAAATAAAAGGAGTTGTAGAAAGCATTGGATATAACATAAATCAAGATAAAATAATTAATAAAGAAGAATTATATGAGGGAGCAATATCAAAATTACAAAATAAATTGTTAATATCTGCAATATTTGCAGTACCTTTGTTATATATTGCAATGGGACATATGATGAACTTATGGTTACCAGCTATTATTAATCCACATCATGGGAATGACTTAAATTTTGCATTAGCACAAATAATACTAACAGTACCAATATTATGGGCAGGGAGAAATTTCTTTGTAAAAGGGTACAAAAATCTTATTAATAAAGTTCCAAGTATGGATTCATTAATTGCAATTGGTGTTACAGCAGCTGTTGCATATGGATTATTTGCAACATACAAGATATTTCAAGGATATAAAGAATTTGCAATGGATCTTTATTTTGAGTCAGCGGGAGTAATAATAACACTTATTTTATTAGGGAAATTACTCGAGGCAAAGACAAAAGGTCAAACTTCATCAGCAATAAAAAAACTGATAGGGCTACAGCCAAAGACGGCTACTATTATTGATACTAATGGGAATGAAAGAAGCATTGCAATTGATATGTTGAAAATAGGAGATATAATAATTGTCAAACCAGGAGAGAAAATACCTGTAGATGGCGCTGTAACACAAGGATTCACATCAATTGATGAAGCAATGCTAACGGGAGAAAGTATTCCTGTAGAGAAGACAATAAGTAGTAAAGTTTTTGGTGGAAGCATTAATAAAAATGGAACGATTGAATTCAAAGCAACGCAAGTTGGTGAGAATACAATTCTATCTCAAATAATAAAAATAGTAGAAGAAGCACAAGGATCAAAAGCACCTATTTCTAGAATGGCAGATATAATTTCAGGGTATTTTGTACCGATAGTAATAGTTATTGCAATTGTAACAGGAGTAGCTTGGTATATAAGTGGTTCGGGATTAATTGGGTCATTAGCATTTTTCATATCAGTATTAGTTATTGCATGCCCTTGTGCATTAGGATTAGCAACACCTACAGCAATAATGGTTGGTACAGGAAAAGGTGCGGAAAATGGGGTACTAATTAAGAGTGGAGAAGCATTAGAATTAGCACATAAAATAGATACAATAGTCTTTGATAAGACAGGAACAATAACAAAAGGAGAACCTGTTGTAACGGACTTCATAGCATATGATAGTTTTGGCAATGCAAATAAAAATGAGTTATTGCGATTAATTAGCAGTGCAGAGAAGAAATCAGAGCATCCATTATCAGATGCAATAGTAAAATATGCAAAAGATGAAAAAATACTATTTAGTGATAATGTAACGTTTCAATCAATGCCAGGATATGGTATAAAAGCAACTGTTGATGGAATACAAATGTTTATTGGAAACCAAAAATTAATGAATTCGAAAGATGTTGATATAGCAATTGCACTAGAAAAATATGAAGAATTATCTGATGAAGGGAAAACTGTTATGTTTATTGCTATAAGTGATAAATTATGTGGGATAATAGCAGTTTCTGATACGTTAAAAGAAACAAGTAAAACTGGGATTAATCAACTCCATAAGATGGGGATAAAAGTAATAATGTTAACAGGTGATAACGAAAAAACAGCGAATTATATAGCAAAACAAGTTGGTATTGATGAAGTTATTGCAGAAATACTACCTTTTCAAAAGGCAGGTACAATAAAGAAACTTCAAGAAGAAGGAAAATTTGTAGCTATGGTTGGAGATGGAATTAATGATTCACCAGCACTTGCAAAAGCGAATGTAGGAATAGCAATGGGTAATGGAACCGATATTGCAATAGAGTCTGCAGATATAATACTAATGAAAAATGATATTAGAGCAGTTGCAAAAGCAATTGAATTAAGTAGAGCAACAATACGAAATATAAAGCAGAACTTATTTTGGGCATTTATTTACAATGTAATTGGAATACCATTTGCAGCTGGAATATTCTATGCATTGTTTAATGGACCTAAGTTAAATCCAATGCTAGCTGCATTTGCAATGTCATTTAGTTCAGTATCAGTATTATTAAATTCGTTAAGATTAAAATTATTCAAATAATAGAGACATAGAGGGGAAACTTTCTATGTTTTTTTATATTTATAAATATATATGGTATATCATAATAGTCTAAAAAATATATTTGAAATATAATTGAAAGTAGTATAATATTATAAATATGGGTTTGATACATCGTAAACGATTATATAATAAAATATACAGAGGTGGTATGATGGAAGAAAATAAAATTCATAAAGAGATTAACGTTGAGAATCAGAAAAAAATCCATGATTTGTTAGATAGATATGGAGTCAAGTTTGGAATTTATAAAAATAATGAATTCAATGAGAGAATATTCCCGTATGATATGAATCCGAGAATAATTAAAAAAGAAGAGTTTGATGAACTTGAAAAAGGCTTAAAACAAAGAGTTGATGCATTAAATAAATTTCTGAATGATATTTATTCAGAACAAAAAATTATAAAGGATGGAATAATACCAGAAGAATTTGTATTTTCATCAGAAGCATTTCTTAAAGAATGTATTGGTGTACATCCTTCAAAAGGTGTATATTCTCACATATCAGGGATTGATTTAATTTATGGAAAAGATGAGAATTGGTATGTTTTAGAGGATAATTTACGTGTCCCATCAGGAGCCTCTTATCCTATAATTGCAAGAAATGTTTCAAGAACTATATGCCCTGAAATGTTTAAGGATTTAGGAATCGAAGATAATAGAGATTATCCAAAATTACTTAGAAACGTAATGGATTATGTCAATACAGGTGGAATTAATGTGGTTCTAACGCCAGGAAGATATAACGCAGCATATTATGAGCATGTATTTCTTGCGGAAGCAACAGGGGCTAAACTTGTGTTCCCTAATGAATTAGAAGTAATAGGTGATTATTTATATTATAAAAATTTCAAGGGTGAGGATGTAAAAGTTGGAGCAGTGTATAGAAGAATTTCAGATGAGTTTTTGGATCCGTTTGCTTTCAGGGAAATATTATGTCAGTGTACAAAAAAGGAAATGTTGCAATTATGAATTCAGTCGGGAATGGGATTGCAGATGACAAAGGGATATATTACTTTGTACCTAAGATGATTGAATATTACTTGAATGAGAAGCCTATCTTGAAAAATGCGCCTACATATTTACCATTTTATGAAGATGATATGAAGTATACACTTGAAAACATAAGAAAATTAGTAATAAAAGATGTTGCAGAAGCTGGT
>JAGOYM010000001.1:41534-47675 GCA_018059165.1 Leptotrichiaceae bacterium
ATATTACTTGAATGAGAAGCCTATCTTGAAAAATGCGCCTACATATTTACCATTTTATGAAGATGATATGAAGTATACACTTGAAAACATAAGAAAATTAGTAATAAAAGATGTTGCAGAAGCTGGTGGATATGGCGTTATTTTTGGAGAAAAACTATCAGATGAAGAGATAGAAAATCTGAAAAATGTTATAATAAAAGAACCTAGAAGATTTATAACGCAAGAAGTTATTGATTTTCAAGAGCTAGAAATTTATGATGAAAATGGAAATAAAATATTACGAAAAGCAGATTTCAGAGCATATGTATTAACTGGAGAATCTACAGTCGTATGGAAGAGTGGGCTTACAAGATACACAACTAGAGATGACACATTTATTGTCAACTCATCTCAAGGAGGGGGGTTCAAGGACACATGGGTACTATCTCGTTAGAAACAGCAAGCAACTTATATTGGTTAGGTAGAAATACAGAAAGATGTAGCTTATTAATAGATATATTTTCAAATACATTTGATTCGATGTTAGACAAAGACAATACATGCTATATTGATTTGTGTGAGGAAATGGGAATACCGAATACATATGTTGACGGTGATGATTTCATAAAAAGATTTATCTTTGATGATAATAATTCGCACTCTATAATTTCAAATCTTGACAATGCATATAACAATGCTGTATTATCAAAAGATGTAATTAAACATGAGTGTTATTCATACTTAAGATTAGCATCAAATCTATTGCGTGATATTAATACGAAGCAGTTATATAGACTATTAAATGTACAAGATAATATATTTAGTTTCTTTGGAAGTATATTGGAATATATGGAAGATGAAGTCGCATATAATATAGTATTAATGGGTAAATATATTGAACGTATCGATATCTTCTTGAGACTTGGAGAAGATACAGAACGAATTGATAAGATGTACCATAGATTAAATAGAATAATTCCAGGCAATAAATTCGATATAAGCAAAGTAGAATATAATTTACAATATGTAAATAGCCTATTTGAAAGGTACTGTATAAATAATGGACTTTAAAATTAAATATGAGACAAAAATTTTATTTAGCGGAAATATAATAGATCATTATTTCAATTTAAAATTCATACCACACGATACAGCATTTCAAAAAGTAAAAAATCTTGAATATAGCGTAACACCAAATGATTTTATATCAATTGATGTCGATATATTTAAAAACATAGTTATATATGGTAAACAAAAAAGTGTGCATAATGAATTTCGATTTGAGTTCTCTGCAATAATTGAGCAAGATGATGAATACTATGAAAAAGGTGATGTAGGAGAAGGAGTTAGTCCTTCCCTATTTCTGTACCTACATAATTCTACGGTATTTTCTAATGATGTTAAAGAACTATCAGAAAAAATAAAAGGTGAATACGATCCATCACTATCAATGATTGATAAAATAAGATATTATGCAAATTATATATTTGAAAATTTTCAATACGAATCAAATCTAACAGATACACGAACAGATGTTTCTCAATTTCTAAAATTAGGAAGAGGTGTTTGCCAAGATTTCTCTAACTTGCTTATAGTTTTACTGAGAATTGAAGATATACCAGCAAGATATGTCAGTGGATTTCTTGAAGGTATAGGAGAAACACATGCATGGGTTGAATTTTATGATGGCGAAAAATGGTTGGGCGTTGATCCGACACATAATTTATTAATAGATAATGGATATATAAAAATTGGTCACGGACTAGACTCATCAAATTGTATAGTAAATAGTGGGTTTTTCAAAAGTAAGGAAAAGGATGAAATGATATTTCAGACTTTAGAAATAAATGTTATGGTTGAAAAGACAGAAAGGAATTAGTAATGATAGAGACGATTGTATCAGTAGATTTACCAGTAGATGAGAAGCTTCTTATAAAAAGGTATAGACTAGAACCAGAAATAAAGACAGGACATGAAAATAGAATTTCAATAGTTACAGCGAGCCATGGTGACGAATTAGAAGGTCAATACGTGTGTTTTAAAATATTAAATGAACTTAAGAAAAATAAAGATAAGATAAAAGGTATAATTGATGTTTATCCATCATTAAATCCTATTGGTGTGGATACAATAACAAGAAATATGCCTTATTTTGATGTAGATGTTAATAGAATATTTCCTGGAAATGAGAATGGTTCAATTCCTGAATATGTTGCTAGCAAGATTATAGACTCGCTAGTCGGATCGGATGTTGTAATAGACATACATGCTAGTAATATATTTCTAAGAGAAGTGCCGCAAGTAAGAATGGATGAAGATAATTCAAAAAAATTATTGCCACTTGCAGAAATGGTTAATACTGATTTTATATGGATATATCCAGCAATTACAGTATTAGAGTCAACACTTGCATATTCATTAAATGAGCTTAACACACCAACTCTTGTTGTAGAAATGGGTGTTGGAATGAGAGTAACGCAAGAGTATGGAGATCAGCTAATAACAGGGATATATAACATAATGAAAAACTTAGGAATATATGAAACTGAAGAAGTATATGATATACGAAAACCAATAATTTCATCAGGAGAGAACATATTTTTCTTGAATTCTAATACGTCAGGAATATTCTTACCAAAGATAGAACATTGGATGGATGTTAAGAAAGGTGATATATTAGGGGAAGTTGTAGATGTCTTAACTGGAGACGTTCTTGAAGAAGTGAAATCACCATCTGATGGAATTGTATTTACTCTTAGAGAGTATCCCGTTGTTTATGAAGGATCACTTCTTGGAAGAATATATGGGAATAAATAGTAGACTGAAATTCTAGAAAGGGGAAGAGTAATGAAGAAGGAATTGTTATTTGAACTAAGATCAGCTCATAGAGATAACTTAAGAGTACATGGATATAGATTTGGAAATGGAGAAAAGACTCTTGCAATTGTAGGTTCACTTAGAGGTGATGAATTACAACAATTATATATAGCGTCACAGATAACTAAAGCATTAAGTAGATTAGAAAAAGAAGGAAAAATACTTGATGGTAAAGAAGTGTTAGTAATACCATCAGTAAATAATTATTCACTTAATATAGGGAAAAGATACTGGGGATTAGATAACACAGATATAAATAGAATGTTTCCTGGGTATGATAAAGGAGAAACAACGCAAAGAATAGCGGAAAGACTATTTAATGCAGTAAAAGATTATAAATATGGGATTAATCTTACAAGTTTCTATATGGACGGAAGCTTTTCACCACATATACGAACGTATAAGACAGGTCTTGAGGACTTAGAATCAGCAAAATCATTTGGATTCAAATATATTTATTTAAGAGAGCCAACACCTCAAGAATCAGCTACATTAAACTATAATTGGCAAGTTTGGGGGACAAAAGCATACTCAGTTTACGTCGGACATTCGGAATATATTAATATTGTACATTCCAATGAAGTTGTAAACGCAGTATTAAGATTTCTAAAATCTGAAAATGTTATAGATGAGAAAGTTGATAATGGGTATTTATCTGAAATAATATTAGATAGTGATATAGTCAATGTTCAAGCAGAACACGCAGGCCTATTTGTTAAGGTGAAAATAATAGGTGACTATGTATCGAAGAATGATGTTCTAGCAGAGATTATAGATCCTCATACTGGAGAAACACTATCAACAATACTGTCACCTATAAATGGTAGAGTATTATATTCGCATTCTAATGCAATAATATTTCAAAGAAAAATTGCATTTATGGTTGTTTAATAATTATCTAAATACGAGAAACGTCCTTCGTCTGTTTTCCAACCTAGGACTTTCTCTAAATTAATATTCTGGGATGACTGGAATATTCTTTTTTTTATGTCAGGATCCGTCTTTACTAAATTTGCAATCATCTTTTTGACTTCGCTACGTTTACTTGACGTTTTTCCTGCAGCAACTGTACAACCACAATTCATAGGTGCAAGACCAGCATTTTTTGTATAATTTATTATTACTCTCTCTTCAACAAAATAAAGTGGACGAATTAACTCGAGACCTTCAAAATTATCTGATTTTAGTTTTGGAAGCATCGTTTCATACTTACTCATGTAGAGTATACTCATCATAATTGTCTCTACTACATCATCAAAATGATGTCCAAGTGCAAGTTTATTACATCCAAGCGACTTAGCTTTTGAATAAAGGCTTCCACGCCTCATTTTTGCACAGATGTAACAAGGATAATCTTTAGCAATCATTTCACTTATCTCAAATATGTTACTATCATAAATCTCACAAGGGATGTTAAGGTGATCAAGATTTTTCTTAAGATTATTTATGTTAACATCGTTAAATCCTGGATTCATTGAGATAAATACAAGCTCAAACTTAGTTGTACTAATTCGTTTAAGTTCTTGTAACAATTTTGCAAGAATTAAGCTATCTTTACCACCCGATATTGCGACTGCAACTTTATCTCCATCATTAATCATACTAAATGTCTTCAATGCACGGACAAATGGTGTCCATATTTCTTTTCTGTAAGTTGTTTGGATGCTTCGCTCTATTTCTTTTAAATCTTTTAACGGTACATCTGGGAGAATTAACTCGCAGTTAGTGTTACCTATATTTGTCATATTATAATTTCCTTTCGTGTCAAGTTTCTAATACAGTCTATTATATTATTTTTTGGACTGTTAGTCAAAAATAAGATTTGAAATATTAATAATAATATTGTACTCTATAAGAAGAGATTAGTAAAATAGGAGTAATACACATGAAAAAGACAGGTGAAGAGACGTTAACAAAGATAAATAATTTACAACTTATTCAAAGAAATGATTTTCAGAATTTCACATTGGATTCGGCGTTGTTATCAGATTTTATAACAATAAATAGGACTATTAAGAATGCGCTTGATATAGGTACTGGTAATGGAATAATATCACTGTTGCTTGCAAATAGATCGAAGGCAAATATAGTGGCTATTGAGTTATATGAGATAATGGCAGAAATAGCAAAACGGAATGTTATAAATAATAAATTAGAAGACAGAATAGATGTTATACAAGCAGATATTCGTGATTACGAGAAGCATTTTAAAAAAGATAATTTTGATCTTATATTTTGCAATCCACCATATTTTGAATATGATGGGAATAATGCTCAAGTAAATGAGTTAGATCAATTGGCAAAGGCAAGGCATGAAATAGATATTACAATTAAAGAAATCATCCAGATTTCAGCTTACTTGTTAAGGAATAAAGGGTATTTTACGCTTGTATTTAGAAGTGATAGAGTATTTGAAGTTGTAGAGATGCTAAAAGCTCATAATTTAGCTCCTAAGCGAATCAAGTACTGTTACACAGGTAAAGACAAAGATTCTAAGTTGTGTTTAATAGAGGCTGTAAAAGATGCGTCACAAGGTGTAAAAGTTGAATACCCAATATTTATATATGATGATAATGGAGAGAAAACAGAATATATAAAAAAGTTATATGAAATATATGAATAAAACTTTACATATTGTAGTAAATTTGGTACTATCAATAGTGAAAAATAACAAAAAAGGAGAGTTTATGACAGGAGAAATTAAATTATCAAATCCAGCACCATTAGGATTGCTAGGATTTGCAATGACAACATTACTATTAAACTTACATAACGCAGGTTTTTATGAAAATAGTAGTATGATAGTTGCAATGGGAATATTTTATGGGGGAATTGCACAACTGATTGCAGGACTTATAGAATTTAAGCAAGGAAAAACATTTGGAGGAGTAGCATTTGTATCATACGGATCATTTTGGTTAAGTTTATGTGCAATATGGTTATTACCAAAAACAGGATTAATTGCTGCACCAGATCATTTAGCAATGGGATTCTATTTATTTGTTTGGGGATTATTTACATTCTTTATGTTTGTAGGAACTCTTAAATCTAACAGAATATCACAATGCGTATTCGGAACATTAACATTATTGTTCGCATTGTTAGCAATAGAAAACTTCTTAGGAAATGCGGGAGCAGAAAGCGCAATGAAGACATTTAAAATTATGGCAGGATACACTGGAATAGTATGTGCTGGATTCGCATTTTATGATGCAATCGCACAAATATTATCACCAATTTACGATAAAAAATTTCCTTTAACATAGGATATTGAAAATATGACTC
>JAGOYM010000065.1 GCA_018059165.1 Leptotrichiaceae bacterium
ACACTTTTAACCTAGTAACTATTGTTTTATATCTCTTTGGAATATCTTCGCTTTCAAGTGTAACCATCCCACGAAATAATAGATTATCAATAAACATTATACCATTTTCTGACAAAATAGGAAATAATAATTTAAAAAAATTCCTATATTGACCTTTTGCAGCGTCCATAAATATAAAATCATATTTTTTGTTAAGATCATATAATTTTGGTATCTCTTCTAATGCATCACCTAATATAAGATTATTTTTACCATTAAGTAAGTCCATTTTTTTAAAATTATTAACTGCTTCCGAATATCTGTTTTCGTCAATTTCTATCGACATGAAATTCCCTTTGTTTTCTGCTGCTGCTTGTGCTAAAAAGATTCCTGAATACCCTGTTGCTGTACCTATTTCTAATATATTGGAAGATTTCTCACTTCTAGCTACGAATAACATATATTTTAGAACATCTCTCGTTATTATAGGTACTTTATTCAATATTGCTTCATTTTCTATAGCTAATATCCGCTCATCCTCTATTTCAAACAAGTTTTGCGCAAATTTTGTTGCTAATTCAAAATTTTCTATCATTAGTTTATAACACCCCACTCTTTTATACATCTTTTTATTATCTTATTATTTTATTATAAGTTCTCACCTAGTCTAAATATTGGTATCATGACAGACAGAACTATTACACCTATTATCATCGCTATGAATATTATTGATATTGGCTCTAACAATTTCAAAAACAGTCGTACGTTTCCACTAACTCTTTCGTAATAAATATTCTTTAATTGCTCGAAACAGTATGGTAAGTTACCTGTCTTTTCTGCTATTCTTAAATAACTTCTATACTCTATATCAAATATTTCAGATTCCTTGAATGCTTTTTCTATACTATTCCCTTTTTCTATTTTTGAAATGATTTTATTGATTTCTTCTTTTATATAATTATTTCTTGTTTTACACACTATTTTCAAAGATTTTACAAAATCTACATTTGAAATTGTAAGTGTGTACAGCTCTTGCGAAAACTTTAATAAAAATATTTTTTTATTAATTTTACCAAATATCGGTAGTTTGAAAATATATTTATCAAAATTGATAACATTTTTCTTTTTCATTATGTAAAAAGATGAAACTATTATTATCAATATAACCCCAATATGGATAGAATATTTATCTGTAATCTCACTCATTTTAATAGTCATTCTTGTTAATTTTGGAAGTTCTTGATTCATGTCTTTATACACCGCCACAAATTTTGGAACTACTACTTTTAATAATATAAATACTATTATTATTGATGTTACTATAACTGTAACAGGATAAACAGTAAGGCTTATAACTTCTTTTCGTACATTTGCCTCAAACTCATATTTTTCATAAAGAGTCTTAAATATTAGTGGTAATTCTCCTGTTTCTTCCCCTATTTTGATTAAATTTAGAAAATCTTCATCAGTGCTGATCAGTGAAAATGATTTTTCAAGTTTCTCACCTTTTTTTACAGCGCTTTTTACTCTCTTTATCTTTTTTAAAAATTCTTTATTTAAACTGTATTCAATGATTTCCAGTGCTTCTATCAAATTAATATTTGCATATAATAAATGATAGAGATTTCTTACGAATTCTCTAATTTCTTTTTTTGCCATTTCGTCCCCCCCAGTTTGAAATACAAAATTTTATTAAATTATTTTTTTTCTAATAGTATTACACAATATGATTTCATGCCTTCCATCGATCCCGTAAATCCTAAATTCTCCTCAGTTGTTGCTTTGACGCTCATGCAGTCTATATCTATGTTCATATTACTTGCTAAGTTTTCTCTAATTTCATCAATAAATGGTCTCAATTTAGGCTTTTGAGCAACTATTGTTGCATCAACATTTACTATTTTATAGCCCTTTTCTGACATTACATTTAATATTTCATTCAATAACAGTATGCTATCCGCATCTTTATATTTAGGATCTGTATCTGGAAAGAATTTCCCTATATCGCCCAATGCTAATGCCCCAACTATAGCATCCATAATTGCATGTGTTAGAACATCTGCATCTGAATGTCCATCTAACCCAAGTTCAAACGGTATCTTAACACCGCCTAATATCAAATCTCTGTTTTGTGCATAACGATGAACGTCATAACCTTGTCCTATTCTCAACATTGTAATTCCTCTTTCTATTATTAAAAAACACAAGGCTTATAATCATAAGCCTTATTGTATAATTTATTTATTGTTTTCCATTGCTAATTTCCCTAATGCAAACGAACCTATAAATCCAGCATAATCACCTAATCCAGGATAAATAATATAATTTTCTATATCTTCTAAAATTTCTTTTTTATCAACATATCCATTTAACATTTCTTTTACATTTTTATGAATTAATGGGAATAATTGTTTTTGTTTCATTACTCCACCACCCATTATTATTTTTTCTGGCGATAATATTAATATATAGTTTACTAACGCTTGTGATAAATAATATGCTTCCATTTCCCATACTCTATTATCTTCCGCTAATTCGATTCCTTTTTTACCCCATCTTTTTTCAATTGCTGGCCCTGCTGCCATTCCTTCTAAACAATCGCCATGAAACGAACATGTCCCTTCAAATGTATCTTCTGGATGTCTTTTTACAGATATGTGACCCATTTCAGGATGTGTAAGTCCTTGTAACATTTTACCATCAACTGTTGCTCCTGCTCCAATTCCAGTACCTACTGTTATATACATTACATTCTTAAATCCTTTACCTGCTCCCCACCATGCTTCTGCTAATGCAGCTCCATTTACATCAGTATCAAATTCCATTGGAACATCAAAGTGTTTCTTTAGTTCCCCAATAAGATTATAATCGCTCCAGTATGCTTTTGGTGTTTTTGTTATGTGTCCGTATGTTTTTGATCCTTTTATTGGATCTATTGGACCGAAACTTCCTACACCCATTACATCAAATTTTTTGTCTTTGAAGTACTCTATCACTTTTTTCATTGTTTCTTCCGGAGTTGTTGTTGGGATACTTACTTGATCAATTATATTCCCATTCTCATCACCTAAACCACAATTAAATTTTGTTCCTCCTGCTTCAACTGCTGCCATTATTGCCATTTTTTATCCTCCTATTATTTATCAATTTTACTCATTATTTCATTATAAAATTTTACAATTTCCTCTTTTGTTGTGACTGCAGTTCCTATTTTACTTACTACTATTCCTGACGCGGTATTTCCTATTTTCGCTGCTTCTGACCATGTTGCTCCTGCTGCTGCTGCTAATGTAAATGTTGAGATAAATGTATCTCCTGCTCCTGTCACATCAAATACTTCTTGTGCAACTGTCGGCACTCGTTCGTGTTTATCTGTAAATATTGATAATCCTTCTTCACTTCTTGTTAAGAGTAAACATTCAAGTTCTAACTCTTCTTTTGCATTCATCATCTTATCTATTAAGTCTTGTTCATTTGAGAATTTAGAAAGTCCCAAATAATCAAGTGCCTCTTTTCTATTTGGCGTTATTGATGTAGCTCCTATATAATTCTTGAAATTTTGTGGTTTTGGATCTACTACTACTATTTTATTATTCTCTTTTGCTATTTTTATTATTTCTTTTGCAACATACTCTGTTATCAGTCCTTTGTTATAATCTGAAAGAATAATCGCATCAATAGTATCTATTTTAGATTTGAAATTTTCAATCAATTTATTTTGGATATCTAAAGAGATCAAAGAGTCATTCTCCCAATCTAATCTAAGTAATTGTTGACCTTGTGCTAAAACTCTACTTTTGATTATTGTTGGTCTTGTCTCATCAATAATGATTCCTGATAAGTCAATATTTCTTGATTTTAATTCATCTGTAAATTTTCTACCATTCGTATCATTTCCTATAACACCATATGATATTGCATTACCTTTTAAACTATTAATATTATTAAGTACATTGGCTGCACCACCTAAAACAAATCTTTCTTCTGTTATGTTCACTACCGGAACTGGTGCTTCTGGAGAGATTCTTGATACTTTACCAATCAAGTACTCATCTAACATCATATCTCCAACTACTGCTATTCTTACTTTTTCAAATTGCTCTAAAATTTCATTTAATCTAGATTCTGATATCATAATTCTCCCCATTAAAATAATTATTTTCTTTAATAGATTATACAATATTTATTTCCAATTTCAAAGTACTTTCTTCTATATTTAATAACATTATTTTTCCTTATCATCAACTACAAGTGCTTCGATTTCTATGTATATGTCTCTCACTTCTTTATTTGTTGCTTTATATTTAAA
Organism: Leptotrichiaceae bacterium; assembly: GCA_018059165.1. Classification (GTDB taxonomy): domain Bacteria; phylum Fusobacteriota; class Fusobacteriia; order Fusobacteriales; family Leptotrichiaceae; genus JAGOYM01. The sequence goes on from JAGOYM010000065.1 coordinate 4,289, forward strand.
AATAGCCCCTATTATAGGTATACTGGATAATAACGGGACTTTTCTAGTAGATTCTTTCTCTACATTTTGCTTAAGTCCACCAACAAATGTTGATCCACCATTATTCAATAAAACTACCGTTTTTGTTTGATTTTTCTGTTTTGCACCTTCTGATTCACTATATGATGATGTTAGTTTGAAATTACTTATTTCCATGTCTACTTTTAATAATATTTTTTCTTCATCTCCAACTATCTTAACCTCCGGAGTAACTTTAAATACAATTCCAGCTTCTGAAAATATTGGCTCCGTATATTCTTTTGTCCCAGATGTTACAGTTTTTTCTCCAACAATGACTTCTTCTGTTACTTTAAGTTCTCCCTCTTCTTCTTCAAGAATCATTAATGTTGGCATTGCTTCAATTTTAATATCTCCTTTTTCTTTAAGCGCAGCTATATCTACTCCTAAAAAATTACTATTACTTGTTAATAGTGCGCTAAGTGATAATTCACCTGAAACAATCTTTGCAAGTATTCCTTTATCAGTCCCTGTTCCACTATTAGTAGCCCCACCTAATCCTAGACTCCAATCTACTCCTAATCTATCAAATAAATTATTACTTGTATCTATTATGTTAGCTTTTATAATTACTTGTTTTTTAGGTTTGTCCAATATTTGTATTATTTTACCAATTTCTAAAAGATTTTCTTTAGTTCCTCTCATGATTACACTATTCTCAAATCCGGTTATCTTTACTCCATTAAATCCATTCAATTTTTCTGCTATTTTTTCAGGATTTATGTAACCTAAAGTCATCTTTATTGTTATTTCTTCTGGCAATTTTTGTTGTGTTGTTTGCTGTGTAGATGGCTGTGTTGTTTGTACAGGTTGTGATTGTTGTGATTGTTGTTGTTGTACTTGCTTTTGATTTATAAATATTTTCTTACTATTTTCAACATCTGTCTTATCTATATAATCTGTTGTTTTCGCAGCAAAACAATGTATGAACGACAGAATTAATAAAATTAATATACGTTTTTTCATTTACTCTTTACCCCTTCCTTCTATATATCCCAGTGATATTTTAAATTCATCTTGTGTCAATTCAAAAAATGTGTTCGATGTATCAATATATTTTTTACATTTATTTATTAAGTACAAGAACCTTCCAAAGCTTGTTAAATCTCCTTTTAGTTTATAGTGTATATAGTAAATTTTGTATGTTCCCGTATCAATTATTTTCTCTTTGTTTGATGATTCTCTAAGTTTCAAACCACTTTCACGAGATAATACGTATACCATTTTCTTGAAATCAGATTCATTCTTAATTGATAACATTTCTAACTTTGATAACAATATGTTAAGGCTCTCTAGTGTGTTTTTATAGCTATTACCTTCACTTTGTTCTTTTGCATCCAATTCATTTATTTTATTATCAAGTTCTTTTCTCTCTTCTTTTAACGTAAGATTCTCCCTTTCAAGATTTTTCTTATCACTTAACTTATTATTGAATAAGAAAATCCCCACTGCAATCAATAGAATAAGAACTACATTCAATATTTTATTTTCATCACTCATATTTTTTACA
>JAGOYM010000020.1:0-14417 GCA_018059165.1 Leptotrichiaceae bacterium
GATAAATCATATTCAGTAAAAGCAAACTATAGATTAGGAATGTTCTATTCATCAAACAAAGATTCTGTTAAAGCTAAGACATACTTCTTAGCAGCAACAAAAGATAAGTTAGATTCATCTATAGAAGCATTAGGATCATTATACAATCTATCTTTAATAGCAGTAGAAGAAAAAGATAATAAGACAGCAGAAAGCTATATATTAGATATGAGAAAGAGAACAAAAGAGAAAGATGTACAAGTATTAGAAATATCAGGAAACTATAACTTATTTGTGAAGAATGATCTAGTTAAAGCAGAGGCAGACTTCAAGAAAGCCGCATCATTGTCACCGAAGGAACTAAAGTATCAAGCAGATTTATTAGAATTGTATGAGATTAAGAAAGATGAAACATCAATAGCAAGTACAATATCAGCAATGAAAGTAATAAATTCAGCAGTAAATAATCAAGAGATAGCAAAGTACTTCGAATCAATAAAGAATTATAATTTAGCAAATAAATATTTTGTAAAATCAGTAACAGAAGATAAGAATGAAATGTCTAGATTATTACTTGGAGTAATGTATTACAACATGGGAAATAAACAAGATGGAAAGAAATTAGTAGAAGAAGCACAGAAAGCAGGAGTAAAAGAAGCAGATAAAGTATTAGAAGATATAGCAAAATTAGAAGCTAAGAAATAAGTAGAAAAGGTCCCGTTCAAATGTGAATCGGACCTTTTTTGTTGCACCTTCTTCATCTGTTATTATCATAGAAGTAAAAAAGTATGTTATAATATTCAGAAAATAACCCAGAGAGGAGCAAAATATGAAAAATAAAGTGTTATTAGGAAATGTTTTAGCATTTCTAACAATAATAATGTGGGATTTCACATATATTGTTGGGAAAAGACTGTTTGAAATATTGGATCCTGTACAAGTTATATTTTTAAGATTTCTACTAGCAACAATTTTATTTGCTATTATTAGTGTGAAGGAATATCATAAAAAATCTATTAAGCAGGAAATGTTGTTTGTATTAATTGGATTCATACTATCATTTTATTTTATATTTGAAAATACTGGATTAAAAATAACATATGCATCAAATGTAGGATTTATTGTAGCATTATTACCAATTATATCAGCAATTATTGCACATTTTTTTACTCATGATGAAAAAATAACAAAGAATTTGATGGTTGGGTTTGGAATATCATTAATTGGAGTTGTAATCATAATATTCTCAGAAGGAATTAAGCCAAGAATAACAGGAGATTTACTCATATTAATTGCAATGATAAGTTGGGCAATATATTCACTCATACTAAAGAAAGCTGATTTCTCAAAGTATTCAATGTTTTATATTTCTAAAAAAAGTTTTATTTATACAACCATATTTTTAGGAATATTCATGCTCTTAGTTGGTAAACAAAATATACCATTTCAAAAAATTACTTTAAATGCATATATAGGCTTATTTTATTTGGTTGTATTTGCAACATGTTTAGGATTTATATTTTGGGAGAGAGCGATTAGTTACATAGGTATTGTTAAGACGTCAAACATTCTCTACCTATCTCCAATCAACACAATGATTATGGCAAGTGTATTTTTAGGTGAACATATAACATTTAGAAAAATAGTAGGTGGGATTATAACAATCTTGGGAATATACATAGCAAAAAAATATGCAGTAAATAGAAATAAGGAAGAGTAGTATTTTGGTTGTAATTTATCGAATTACACACATAGATTCTTCCTTATTTAATTATGAGATTTATATTGTTTTAACTAACTTTCAAGTTTATAAATCTGCTTCTTATATTTTTATTGAAAAATTCGACGTTAGTATTACTAGAAATGAAAGAAGTGGCTATTTGAGAAGGAACATCAAAATATCTGAATATTACACCGTTAATAAAACTCACTTCAAGTAATCTTGTCTCATTTTCATAATTTATACCTTTAATCATATCTACCTCACCTCCTTGTCTATATGATAAGACATTATAGCACAAGATTTTTTTGTTGTCAAATATTTACAACAAAAAATTTGATTAAATTTTTAGGTGGAATAGGAAGAAAAAATAAAGTAAAAAATATCATTGCTAATTATCTAAAAAATCGGTATAATTAGTTAATTAAATACAATAAAAAAATAGAGGTAGAAGAAAGGAAAACGATGAAAAAACCAATAGTATTAGCAATTTTAGATGGATGGGGAAGTAACCATCATGAGGAACAAGTAAATGCAATTAAAATGGCAAAACCAAAAAACTTTTTAAAGTATATTGCGGAGTACCCAAATACTGAATTAAGAGCGGATGGAGAATTCGTAGGATTACCAGAAGGACAAATGGGGAATTCAGAAGTTGGTCATTTGAATATAGGAGCAGGGAGAGTTGTTTATCAACTATTACCTTTAATATCTAAAGAAATAAGAGAAGGAAGCATTATTAACAACAAAGCATTATCAGGAATTATGGAAACAACAAAAGATGCAGGGAAAGCACTTCATATAATGGGGTTATTATCTGATGGAGGAGTTCACTCGCACATTCTACATATGATAGGTTTAGTTGAGATGGCTAAGAAAAAAGGATTAACAAATGTATATGTTCATGCAATTCTTGATGGAAGAGACACACCGCCTCAATCATCATATTTGTATCTTGAGCAAATGGAAAAAGCATTAAAAGAAATAGGAATTGGTAAAGTAGCATCTATCTCAGGAAGATATACAGCAATGGATAGAGATACTAACTGGACTAGAACAAAAGAAACATACGACATGATGACTAAAGGAATCGGAGAAAAAGCAAATTCAACAGATGAAGCAATAAAAGCATCTTATGCAGCAGGAATTAACGATGAATTTGTAAAACCTACAAATATAGTAGAAAATGGAAATCCAGTAGCATTAATTGAAGCTGGAGATGGAATAATATTTGCAAACTTTAGACCTGATAGAGCAAGACAATTAACTAGAGCGTTTGTAGATAAAGAATTTAATGGATTTGAAAGAGTTGAAGGACTTAAAGTAAACTTTGTTTGTTTAGGTCAATATGATGCGACAATTGATGCACCAGTAGCTTATCCACCTGCAGCAATAAATAATGGATTTGGAGAAGTTGTATCAAGAGCAGGATTAAAACAAATAAGAACAGCAGAAACAGAAAAATACGCACATGTAACATTCTTTTTCAATGGTGGAAAAGAAGAACCTTATCCTGGAGAAATTAGATTACTTAGTGATTCACCAAAAGTTGCAACATATGATTTAAAACCAGAAATGAGTGCTTATGAAGTGAAAGATAAGTTAATAGCAGAATTATCAAAAGGAGATACTGACACAGTAATATTAAACTTTGCAAATCCAGATATGGTTGGGCATACAGGAAATATTGAAGCAGTTATAAAAGCATTAACTGTTGTAGATGAGTGTGTTGGAGAAATAGTTGATAAAGTATTAGAAATGGATGGAGCAGTATTAATAACAGCAGATCATGGGAATGCAGATTTAATGGTAGATCCTGAAACAGGAGCACCATTTACAGCGCATACAACAAATCCAGTACCTTTAATAGTTGTTTCAAATAGATTCAAAAATATAAAATTAAGAAATGATGGAAAATTAGCAGATATAACACCAACTATGTTAAATATGTTAGAAGTAGAAAAACCAGCAGAAATGACAGGAGAATCATTAATAATTAAATAAATACACAAATAAGAGTTATCTTTCGTAGGTAGCTCTTTTTTGTAGTTTTGAAATTGAAAATATGGTATAATTTCAATGTTAAAAATAGTTAATTTAAATGGGAGAGAGCCATGAATTTATTTGAGAATTTGAATGAAGATAAGAAACCACTTGCATATAGATACAGACCTAAAAGCCTTGAAGATTTCTATGGGCAAGAAAAATTAGTTGGGAAAAATGGAATACTTCGTAAAATAATGGATAAAGGAACTTTTATGAATGCAGTTTTCTGGGGACCTCCAGGAACAGGAAAGACAACATTAGCACAAATAATGGCAAATGAAATGAAATACAATTATGAATATTTAAATGCAATCAAATCTTCTGTTTCAGATATAAAAGAGCTTTCTCAAAAAGCAAAGAGAATATTTGATATTGAAGGAAGACAGACAGTACTTTTCTTTGATGAAATACATCGATTCAATAAATTACAGCAAGATTCGTTATTACAAGATTTGGAAAACGGAAATATAATACTAATTGGTGCAACGACAGAAAATCCTTATTATAGTCTTAACAATGCTTTGTTATCTAGATGTTTAACATTTGAATTCAAAAAATTATCAGCAAAAGAAGTGTATGGAATAATAGAGAAAATAAGTAACGAAGAAAATTTTGGATTTTCTAGTGAAATATTAGATTACATATCAGATATTGTTGAAGGTGATGCGAGACAAGCAATTACAATGTTAGAGTTATTATCAAATGTAGGGATTGACTTTAGTTTGGATGAAGTGAAAGAAATTATTGGTAAAGGTAAAGCTTATCATAAAACAGAGGATAAATACGACACTATTTCGGCAATGATAAAAAGTATACGAGGGAGTGATCCTGATGCAGCCATTTACTGGCTAGCAAAGATGTTGTCAGGAGGGGAAGATCCGTTATACACAGCAAGAAGGTTAGTTATATTAGCATCTGAGGATATAGGATTGGCAAATCCACAAGCACTTCCCATTGCAGTAGCTGGAATGCAGGCAGCAAAAGATATAGGAATGCCAGAAGTAAGAATTATATTAGCAGAAGTAGCGTTATATTTAGCACTATCTCCAAAAAGTAATTCGGCATACAATGCAATAGATGATGCATTATATAATATTGAAAACAGTAGAATACAGGAAATACCAAGTCATTTGAAAAAAGTAGGGAAGAAAGATTATAAATACCCTCACGCATATGATAATAATTTTGTGAATCAAAAATACATGTTAGAAAAAATAGAATTTTATAAAGCAGGAAAAAACAAATTTGAAGATGCAGCATTAGATAGATTAGATAAATTGTGGAATAATAAGAAGTAATTGAAAACAATAGAGTAAAGTGTTACTATATATGTATAAGTAATATAAAAAAGTGAGAATAAAATTAATATAATAAGGAGACTAAGAATGGCTAGAAAGTATTTTGGAACAGATGGTATGAGAGGGGAAGCAAATAAAGATTTAACAATAGATCTAGTTACAAATTTAGGATTGGCATTGGGATATCATTTGAAGAAGCAAAAAAAAGGTTCGAACAAGCCAAAAGTAATTTTAGGATCAGATACAAGAATTTCAGGATATATGATAAGGTCAGCATTGTCAGCAGGACTAACATCTATGGGAGTAAATATTGATTTTGTTGGAGTATTGCCAACACCAGGTATATCGTATTTAACAAGAAAATTAAAAGCAGATGCAGGAATAATGATATCAGCATCACATAATCCAGTAAAAGACAATGGAATTAAGATTTTTAGTTCAAATGGATACAAATTACCTGATGGAGTAGAAGAAAAATTAGAAGAATTAATGGAAAATAGAGATGAAATGTTAAAACACCAAGTGGATGGAGAAAATCTTGGGAGATTTAGATATGTAGAAGATGATATGAGAATTTACTTAGATTTCTTGGAATCTACAGTGAAGAAGAACTTTAAAGGGATAAAAGTTGTAATAGATACTGCAAATGGAGCAGGTTATAGAGTTGCTTCTAAAATTTTTCAAAGATTATTAGCAGATGTAATAGTAATAAATAACATTCCTAATGGTAAAAATATAAATGTAAATTGTGGATCAACACACCCAGAGCTTCTAACTGAAGTTGTAAAAGCATATAATGCCGATTTAGGACTTGCTTACGATGGTGATGCAGATAGATTAATCGCTGTCGATCATAAAGGAAATATAATAGATGGAGATCTTATAATCGCTATTATTGCGCAAAGTTTGAAGAAAAAAGGACTATTAAATGAAGACAAAGTGGTAACAACTATATCAAGTAATATGGGATTTGAAAAATATTTGGATGATAACAATATTGGATTGATAAGAGCTAACGTAGGGGATAGATACGTATTAGAAAAAATGAAAGAATACGGACTAAACTTAGGTGGAGAACAATCAGGTCATATCATAATGCTTGATTACAATACAACTGGAGACGGAGTACTATCTTCTATACAATTGGTTGCAGCTATTATGGAAAGCGGAAAAACACTAAATGAATTAGTTAAAGATATAAAATTATGGCCACAAGATTTACAAAATGTTGTAGTTTCAAAAGAAAAGAAACAAACATGGGAAACAAACAAAGAATTGATAGATTTTATAAAAGAAAAAGAAAAAGAAATAGAAGGAAAAGGAAGAATATTAGTCAGAGCATCAGGAACAGAACCGCTAATAAGAGTTATGGTTGAGGCTGAAAAGCAAGAAACAGTTGATAAATACGTAAGTGAACTAATAAATAAAGTAAAAGAGCTTTTGGGTTAAAAGTTAATAAATGGTAGAAGAGGTGTTGTGTGCATAAAGAATTTGCTGAGATTTATGATCTGTTTATGAAAAATACAGATTATAAAGACTGGTATAAATTCCTTAGGAATTACATTCAAAAAAAAGGTGAGATACTGGATTTAGGTTGTGGGACAGGAGAATTTATACATAGATTTGTAAAAGATGGATTTTACGTTACAGGAATTGACTTGTCAGATGACATGATTAGATTATCAAAAGAAAAGTTGACAAAAATGTCAGTAGATGATACGAAATATGATCTTAAAATAGAAGATATACGAACATACGAGCATACAAAGGAAGTAGATTATATAATATGTAATTTTGATACAGTGAACTACTTTTCAAGTACTAGAGATTTTGAGAAATTTTTAGAAAATTCGAATGCTAACCTAAAAGAAGATGGCTATTTAATATTTGATATTGTAACAGAGGAAATATTTGAAGAAATATTTGAAAATGGGATATTTCTTGACGAAGAACCTGAATACACGAGCATTTGGAGATATGAAAAAAAGAGTAAAAAGAAATATTTTGTAGAGATAGATTTATTTGTGAAGCAAAAAGATGGTGGTAACATATTTAAAAAATATAATGAACAGCATGAAAAATATATGTATGATCCTGAGTGGATAATCGAAACAGCGAGAAAGAAAAATTTTGAAGTTTATGATGTAGCATCAAATCCAAAATTTGGCGAAAGTAGAATATTTTTTGTTTTTAAAAGAAAATTAGCTTAAGTGAAGTAAAAAAGGATGGTGAGACTATCGTGGAAAAAGATAAACAACCGAAAAAAACGAATAAATTCAAAATGATGAGATATTTTGCAGTTGCAAGTAACTTCGGTTATACATTAGTATCACCGATAATATTAATGCTAGGATTATACTTACTAATTGAAAAAATGACAGGCGAGAAACATCCAATAATATTAATAATTTTCTTATTATTAGGAATAATAACAGGATATTGGATGATGTATAAGCAAATAAAAGGAATTAAATAAACACTAATAAAATGATATTTATGAAATAAATGATATGAATGGAATGTATTAATAGAAAATATTTGACATTATTTAAAAAAAGGACTACCATACTAGGTAGGTTTAAGATTTACGTTCGCTAGGAGTTAATATGTTTGAAATTATACCTAAGGAAATAAAGAGAGTTTTCAAAATATCCTTTCTATTGACTATTGTTGTAGTTATATTTGGGATTATTATTAAACGACCAGAATTATGGTTTGCTTTCTTTATAGGATCAGTTGCATCAATTATAAACTCGTATTTATTATTATCTGTTATACATAAAACTGTGTATTACCAAACACATGGTAAGGCTGGAATGTATATAGAATATATAAAACGGATAGCAATATTTATATTATCGTTATATTTAGTAGTATTAGTAACAAGGAAGTTTTTTCCAAATATACTTCTAAATAATATTGTGGCAGCAGGAATCGGAATCTTGAATTTCAAGATATCTTTGTTCATAAGTAAGTTGTTAGAATACAGAGAACATAAGAAGAAAGGAGATGGGAATTAATGAAGAAAACTATTATGAAAGTAATAGGATTTATTTTTGTAGTAAACATTCTCTTGGCACTAATTGCACAATTTACACCAATAGGTTTTGAACCGGCTTCTACAGAGAATCTAGTTATACCACAGACAGTATATTATACTTTCTTTAAAGGTACTGCATTTCAAATACCTATAAATCAGACATTAATAGGAACATGGGTAATAATGATATTTCTAACAGTTATGTTAAAGATTGGTACAAAGAATTTAAGTGTTACTAATCCAGGAAAGTTTCAAATTGTGTTGGAAATGTTTTATAAATTTATAGAAAATACATTTGTTGCCTCATTTGGGAAATATAAGAAAAGATTCGTACCATTTTTTGGAGCAATGTTTCTATTTATATGGTGTTCCAATCTATTGTCATTCTTTTTACCATTTGTACCAGCATTTTCTAGAGAAAATGGAGAGATAATAATTAGACCATTTTTTAGAACTCCAACAGCAGATTTAAATACAACTATCGGATTAGCACTATTAGTTGTAGTTATATTCTTAGGAGCAGCATTTAGGAGAGTTGGAGTATGGGGATATTTAAAAGGATTAGCACATCCAATGCCAGTGATGCTTCCAATTAATCTAATAGGTGAATTTGCAAAACCATTAAATACATCTATGCGGTTATTTGGAAATATGTTTGCAGGAATAGTAATTGGTGGATTAGCGTATGGACTTATGAGTCATAATTTATTAGGGGCACTATCTGGACATAAGATTAATGGGCTTTTCTCATTTGCGTTAGCATGGCCAATAGGATTGCATATATACTTTGATTTGTTTGCAGGAACGATACAAGCATATGTATTTACTGTGCTATCATCAGTATACATCGCAGAAACACTAGGGGAAGAAGAAGATTAGTAATAAGTAAATTTATAAATATATAAAATAAAAATTTTTAAAAAAATTCAGGAGGTACAGAATTATGGCAGCAGAAATAACACAAGCAGCAGCATTATTAGGAGCAGGATTAGCAGCAATAGGTGGTATAGGATCAGGAATAGGGCAAGGAGTAGCAACAGGATATGCAGTTGAAGCTATTTCAAGACAACCAGAAGCAAAACAAGACATAATGCAAACACTATTTATAGGATGTGCAATCACTGAGTCAACGGGTATATATGCATTAGTTATATCATTCATTCTAATATTCTTAAAAGGATAATAGAAAGTAAAACTAAATATACTTAATAAGACTAGAGGTGAGTAAAAATGGCAAATAATGATTTATTAAAGATTGATTTTACTATGGTAATTCAAATAATAAACTTTTTAATAATGGTTTACATTTTTTGGAAAAACTTTGGTACCAAAATTGGTAAAATCTTAGATGAACGAAAAGAAATAGCTCTCTCTGAAATGGCAGCGGTTGAAGAAGAAAAAAAATCTATTTTAGATCAAAAAAGTGAATTACAAAAATTAAGAAAAGAATCTAAAAGAAGAGCAAATGATATTCTTATAAAAGCTGAGAGACAGGCTGATGAAAGAAAAGAAAAAATATTATCAGATGCTTCTGTTCAAAGAGATAGAATGATGATGAGAGCAGAATCAGATATAGAAAAAATGAGTAACTCTGCTAGATTTGAATTGCAAAAAGAAGTAACAGGAATGGCAACTCAATTAGCAGAGAAAATAATTAAGGAAAATATTGGAGATAAGCAAGACACTATAATTGATAATTTCATTAATGAAATAGGGGAGTAACAATATGAAAGAAACTGGTGTAGCGATAAGATATGCACTTGCTATTTATGATATAGCAGTTGAAAACAATAAAGTTCGTGAAATACATGAAACACTAGATTCACTATTAAATCTTTATGAGAAAGATAAAGAATTTAAAAATCTAATGTTACATCCATTAATCAAAAGAGAAGAGAAGAAGAAAATAGCAAACGATGTATTTTCAAATGCAGATGAAATATCAAAAAATGTTATCGATTATTTAATTGATAAAGATAGAATGTCTATAATAAGATTTATTGCAGCAGAATATCTTAAAATTTATTATAAAGAAAATAATGAAATTTCAGTTACTGCAACTTTTCCTAAAGAGATTAATGAAGAGCAAAGAAAAAAATTATTACAAAAATTAGAAAATAAGACAGGAAAAAAAGTTGTTCTAGACATAAAAATCGATGATTCAATCATTGGTGGAGGAATAGTCAGAATAAACGATGATGTCATTGACGGATCAATAAAACGTCAAATGGAAAATATAAAGAATACTTTCTAGAAGTTGGAGGTGCTTTTTTTTGAAAATTAAGCCGGAAGAAGTTAGCAATATTATTAGAGCAGAAATAGAAAATTATAAAAAATCATTAGATATAGCTAGCGTTGGAACAGTTGTTGAAATTGGAGATGGTATAGCAAGAATATATGGACTTCAAGATGCAATGTCAGGAGAATTGTTGGAATTTCCTAATGGAATAAAAGGGATGGCGTTAAACTTAGAAGAAAATAATGTCGGAGCAGTTATATTGGGAGATTACAAACAAATAAAAGAAGGTGACATAGTTAAAGCAACAGGTAAAATAACTGAGGTTCCAGCGGGAGAAGAATTATTAGGTAGAGTTGTAAATTCACTAGGAGAACCAATAGATGGTAAAGGTGAAGTAAAAGCATCTAAGTATATGGCTGTTGAAAGACAGGCATCAGGGATAATACAAAGAAAGCCAGTAACTGAGCCATTACAAACAGGAATAAAAGCAATAGATGGAATGATACCAATTGGTAGAGGACAAAGAGAATTGATAATAGGGGATAGACAAACTGGTAAAACAGCCGTTGTTCTTGATGCTATTATTAATCAAAAAGATACAGATGTTTATTGTGTTTATGTTGCAATAGGGCAAAAACGTTCAACAGTTGCACAAGTACAAAAGAAATTAGAGGAAGCAGGAGCAATGGCATATACTACTATAGTAGCCGCTACAGCATCTGAATCAGCACCATTACAATATTTAGCACCATATACAGGTGTTGCGATGGCTGAATATTTCATGGAGCAAGGAAAACATGTGTTAATAATATATGATGATTTATCAAAACATGCTGTTGCGTATAGAGAAATGTCGTTATTACTTAGAAGACCTCCAGGAAGAGAAGCATACCCAGGAGATGTATTCTACTTACATTCAAGATTACTTGAAAGAGCTGCGAAACTTAGTGATGAACTAGGTGGAGGATCAATAACAGCACTTCCAATAATTGAAACACAAGCAGGAGATATATCAGCATACATACCAACAAATGTAATATCAATTACAGATGGACAAATGTTCTTAGAGTCGGATTTATTTAATGCAGGATTTAGACCAGCTATAAATGCAGGAATATCAGTATCAAGGGTTGGTGGATCAGCACAAATAAAAGCAATGAAACAAGTTGCTGCAAAAGTAAAATTAGAATTGGCACAATATACTGAATTATTAGCATTTGCACAATTTGGATCAGATCTAGATAAAGCAACTAGAGATCAATTAAACAGAGGTGCTAGAATCATGGAAATATTGAAGCAACCTCAATATTCACCATATAAAGTTGAAGATCAAGTTGTTGTATTTTTTGCAGTAACAAATGGATATTTTGATACTGTTGAATTAGAAAGAGTAAAAGAGTTTGAAATTGGATTACTAAAATCATTGAGAGATGATAGTGAAATAATGGATAGCATTGCAACAAAAAAAGAATTAACTAAAGATACACAAGCAGAGTTAGAAAGATTTATAGATAAATATAGAAGTAATTTCATATAGTAAGTAGGTGTATTAAAATATGGCAGCAAACATGAAAGAAATAAAAGCCAGAATAGATAGTGTAAAAAGTACGAGCCAAATTACTAAAGCTATGGACATCGTATCATCTACGAAATTCAAACGATTTCAAGCGTTGACACTTGCTTCAAGAGCATATTCTCACGCATTAGATGAAACATTTGAAAATATAGTTTCGAGTTTACAAGGCGACAAACACATTTTATTTGATGGTAAAAGCGAAGTAAAGAAAGTAGCTATAGTAATTATGACATCAGATAGAGGTCTTTGTGGAAGTTTTAATAACAATGCTCTAAAAGAATTAGAGAAATTAGTTAATAAATTCCAAAGAGATGGAAAAGATGTCTCAGTTATAACAGTTGGAAAAAAAGGAAGAGATTTCTGTAAAAGAAGAAATATAGAAATTGATAGTGAATATGTCCAAATGATACCTGAAACGATGTTTGATAAGGCTAAGAATATAAGTGAAGAAATAGTTAGGTTTTATATGAGTAACTTATATGATGAAGTATATCTAATATATTCGAAGTTTATTTCAGCAATCAGTTATGAGTTAAGCATAGAAAAATTACTTCCAGTTGCAAAAAGTACAAAGAGTGATGAAACTAAAAAAGTTAAAGAATACTTATTTGAACCTACGAAAGAAAAAGTTTTGGAAATATTCATACCAAAAAGATTGAATATGAAACTTTATCAATCGTTACTTGAAAACACAGCAAGTGAACATTCTGCAAGAATGACAGCAATGAAAAATGCAAGTGATAATGCAGGGGATATGATTGAGAAATTGACACTTGAGTATAATAGAGTAAGACAAGCTATAATAACACAAGAGTTATCAGAAATAGTAGGTGGATCAGAAGCATTGAAATAATATAAAATAACTTAAGTAAATACAAAGAGTAAAGGAGGTCAATGCGTGGAACAAAATAAAGGAACAGTAGTTCAAATTATAGGAGCGGTATTAGATATAAAATTTGAAGAACAATTACCTGGAATATATAATGCCTTAGAAATGTTTTTTGATGACGGAAGAAGACTTGTTGCAGAAGTACAACAACATTTAGGAAATAATGTTGTTAGAGCAGTTGCAATGTCAGGAACCGATGGATTGAAGAGAGGTATAGAGGTTATAGATACTGGAATGCCAATAAAAGTACCAGTAGGAAGAACGACGTTAGGTAGAATATTTAATGTTTTGGGAGAAACAGTTGACAACATGGGTCCAGTAGCAGCAGAAGAATATAATTCGATACATAGAGAAGCTCCAAAGTTTGAAGAACAAGGGACAGATACTGAAATTCTTGAAACTGGGATTAAAGTTGTAGATTTATTAGCACCATACCTTAAAGGTGGTAAAATAGGTTTATTTGGAGGAGCAGGAGTAGGAAAAACAGTACTAATTCAAGAGTTAATAAATAACATTGCTAAAGGTCATGGTGGACTTTCTGTATTCGCAGGAGTAGGAGAAAGAACAAGAGAAGGTAGAGATCTTTATGATGAAATGAGAGAAAGTGGTGTTATAAATAAGACTGCATTAGTTTACGGTCAAATGAATGAGCCACCTGGTGCAAGATTAAGAGTTGGACTAACAGCGTTAACTATGGCAGAGCATTTTAGAGATAAAGAAGGTCAAGATGTACTTTTATTTATAGATAATATATTTAGATTTACACAAGCCGGAGCAGAAGTTTCAGCTTTACTAGGAAGAATGCCATCAGCAGTCGGATACCAGCCCAATTTAGCAACAGAAATGGGTATGTTACAAGAAAGAATAACATCGACTAAAACAGGATCAATAACATCAGTACAAGCAGTATACGTACCAGCAGATGATCTAACAGATCCAGCACCAGCAACAACATTCTCACATTTAGATGCAACAACAGTATTATCAAGACAAATTGCATCGTTAGGTCTATATCCAGCAGTTGATCCACTAGACTCAACATCTAGAATATTAGAGCCTGAAATAGTTGGTAATGAACATTATAATGTTGCAAGGGAAACACAAAAGGTATTACAAAGATACAAAGAATTACAAGATATAATAGCGATATTAGGTATGGATGAGTTATCAGATGAAGACAAACTTACAGTAAATAGAGCAAGAAAAATACAAAGATTCTTCTCACAACCATTTTCGGTTGCTGAACAATTCACTGGAATGCAAGGTAAATATGTTCCATTGAAAGAAACTGTAAGAGGATTCAAAGAAATATTAGAAGGGAAGCATGATGATTTACCAGAGCAAGCCTTTGTTTATGTTGGAACAATAGAGGAAGCTGTTTCAAAAGCAAGAGAACTGGCAGGTGAATAATTATGGCAACATCTTTTAATATAGAAGCAATAACACCAAGTGGTATTAAACTTCAAACAACAGCAACATTTTTGAAATTAAGAACAATAAATGGTGATATCGGAATTCTAGCAAATCATTCTAATCTTGTAACAGAATTAGGATCTGGGGAAATGTTAATACAAAAAGATAAAGAGGAAGAGAAATATTATCTTTCTGGTGGATTCATGGAAGTTAGACA
>JAGOYM010000020.1:14517-18070 GCA_018059165.1 Leptotrichiaceae bacterium
AAGAAATAAACGAAGAAGAGTTCAAGAAATATATGTACAGACCAGAAATACCAGATCCAGAATTAGTAATTAGAACGAGTGGAGAATTCAGAGTAAGTAATTTTCTTTTATGGGAAATAGCGTATTCAGAATTTTACGTTACTAATGTATATTGGCCTGATTTTGATGAGAGAGAATATGATCTTGCAATAGCTTCTTACAATAAAAGAGATAGAAGGTTTGGTGGAGTAAATGTTAAGTAGATTTTTAGTAATTTTATTTTTTGTACCTTTATTGATATGGATATTTTTAAAAGGAGATGTAACATTTCTAATATTTACAGAAGTAATAATTGGAATATCGATGTTTGAATTTTATAAAATGTTAAAAGATAAAGGATATGAAGTAGCAAGCAGAATCGGAATGGGGTTAGGTTTATTGCTTCCAGTAATGATATATTTTCAATCAAAGTCTGAAAATATATTTGGCCCGTTAAAAGTATTTAAACTGGACAAAATAGAGTTTAATATGGGTGGATTTGTTGTATTTGCACTTATGACACTTGCAATAAGACAAATATTGAGAGTTAAAATAAAAGGAGCAATGGCTGAAATTTCATATACATTATTTGGGATTATATATATATCTTATTTTTTCTCACATATTTTACTTATAAGAAATGAATTGTCAAACGGTCATATTATAGTTCTTATGGCATTTATTCTTATATGGGCATGCGATATTTCTGCATATTTAGTTGGAATAGCAATAGGTGGGAAGATATTTAATAGAAGACTAGCTCCAGAAATAAGTCCTAAGAAATCTATAGAAGGTGCAATTGCTGGAATAGTGGGAACATTCTTAACAATTTTAGTATTTGATAAGATTTATTTATTTTTATCAAGCACAATTTGTAAAATAGGAATACTATCATCGACATGCTCAGGAACGTATGCATCAATTGGTATAACAGTATGGAAAGCAATGATTTTAGCACTTATAGTAGGAGTTTTTGCAGAAATCGGAGATCTTGTTGAATCAAAAATAAAAAGAGAGTTTCAGATTAAAGATTCAGGGAATTTATTGTTAGGGCATGGTGGATTTTTAGATAGATTTGATAGTGCACTTTTCGTTTTACCATTAGTTTATTATTTTATGAAATATATAGTGTAGAAATAAATATATGAAGAAAACCCATCAATACTAGATTGATGGGTTCTTTTTATGATGGTACAACTTCTACTACCATTTCTTCATTTTTATCATTAAGATAAATAACTTTCATATTTGTAACATCAGTTCTCCATAAAACAACTCCTGCATCCGCTGACTGTTGACAGAATGTCATAAAGTCTGTTTCTCCATTTTGATGGATCTTTATAATATGTTTCAATAAGATAGTATCAGATATAGACGATATCTTCTTCACTTCATATATTGCAGGTGACTCAATAAACTCACCATTATTATGCACATATTTAGCATGCCCATCAGCTACGAAAAAATCATAATAATTCATACCCAGTTCTTTTATTTCTTTAACATATTTAGGAAAATCTGATCCAGATTTAACTTTAGAATGTGCATCTTTTATTTCTTGTAATGTAAACATTGTAAACCTCCAACTATTATTTTATAAATTTTATCATATATACAACCAAGAATCAATGTAATAATATTTTATTGATATATATTTTTTCCTGTTATATAATCAGTTATAAAAAATATTTTTTGGAAATAAGGGGATAGTTTAATGAACTCTAAAATAATAGAAATAAAGAAAAATAAAACAAAAATATTGTCCATAATGGAGGTAATATGTTTTAATGGATTTTATTTAGGATTACAAGGATTTATAATGTTGAGCTTAGCAATGTACTTTCATGTAAGCATATTCTTTATATCAATTCTAATTGTCTTACCTACCGCAGGTCAATGCTTGCAGCTATTTACAAACATAGTAAAGAGAGTTCTGAAAACAAGAAGAAAAACATTGCTTGTTATGGGAACACTTTCAAGAATTTCAATAATATTCTTACCCATCGCAATATATTTTGATTATAGAAATCCTTATATTTTTATTTTTGTTGTAAGTATTTATTCGTTGTTTTCGCCTTTTGTTGGAAGTGTATGGATGATAATAATGATGGAAATTATAAATAAGGAAGAACGCGGGAGCTATTTTGGAAAGAGAAACTTTTTCTCATCGATGTCTGTAGGCCTTTATATGCTTCTTTATGGTTATTTGTTGGATATTAGCAACCAAAGACAAGGATATTTTTTATTGACGCTTGCAATGGCAATATTTTCATTATTTACATTAGTATTATTTTTTTATCATTATGTTCCTGAAATAGAAAATGAAAATGAAGTAAAATTAAGTTTTAAAGAGGTATTGAAAGATAAAAATTTCATGGTGTATTTAAGATATGTTTCGATATGGGTATTTACATGGGAGTTTATCAAACCTTCATTTGAATATTATAGAGTTAAGATATTAGGAGCAAATCCAGTATTCTTGTCTCAAGTTGGTGCAATTACGTCAGTTTTATTGATGACAATGTATATGATTTATGGGAAAGCATCTGACAGATATGGGAATAGAAGGGTATTAGAAATAGGTGCTAAACTTACGATAATATATGTATTGTGCTATATATTTATGACTCCTGATAACTATAAACCCATGATACTAATAATTGGAATATTAGAGGGAGTAGCATTTGCTGCAATAAATATATGCTTTTTTAATTTATTATTAGAAGTTTCAAAAACCCCAGCAGATGTGTACATTGCTTTGTATGTAATTATAAATGGTATTGTTGCTTTGTTTGCGGGAATATTATCAGGAATATTTGCTACATTTTTTTCAGCAAATTATATAATGATATTTGGTGAGAAGTTCTATTTAATAAAAATAATATTTATAATTGGATTATTTCTTAGAATATTCTCAATATACCAACTCTCAAAAATAGAAGTTTTCTATAAACGAATAAATTATAAAAATGTGATTTTGAAATCACCTAAATACATTAGAGATGGGCTTGGTAATGTTATTAGAACAAGAGTAGAAAAACAAAAAAATAGAAAAGAATAAAATAGCCTTTACACAATCGAGGAAAAAAAGTATAATGTAAATATAATGTTGAAAGGTGGAAAATATGGATAAATTACCAAAATGTCCAGCATGTAATGAAGATTTTACATACGAAGACAGAGGGCAATACGTATGTCCAATGTGTGGGCATGAATGGAAGACTGATGAATCAGAAGAAGAGAAAGTAATAGTAGATGCTAACGGAAATCCACTTAATAATGGAGATACAGTATCTGTAATTAAAGATTTGAAAGTAAAAAATAGTTCTCTAGTTGTTAAACAAGGGACTAAAGTAAAGAATATTAGATTGGTAGAAGGCGACCACGATATAGATTGCAAAATAGATGGAATTGGTGCAATGCAATTAAAATCAGAATTCGTCAAAAAGCTTTCTTAAAAAGAACTGAAAAAGGAGAAAATTGTGGATATCAAAAATGAAGTAGAAAGACAATACAATATTTTAAAGCGTGGTTG
>JAGOYM010000021.1:0-4733 GCA_018059165.1 Leptotrichiaceae bacterium
CTTGAATCTAAAATCTCTCTTGCATAGATATCTTCAATTCTTGTCATTTGACATACCTCCATATAATTTTTTTTACAAAATAATTGTACCATATTGTTAATATATTTACAAAATATTTTTTACATTTTGTCATAGAATCCTACTTTATTTTTTCTATCTCATCGTTCGCATATTTGAATGCCATTTCTAATCTCACTCTATCTTTTGCTTCCGCATAACTTACTGCTTTAAATGGTGTTTCAGCTGTTTTTACCATTAAGAAATACCCATCTGTTGATCTGAAAGAAACTGTTTGTCCTACTTTTGCTCCAAATAATTGTTTAATTGCCTCAGCATCATATCCTATTCCTGGTATTGCTGCTTTCTCTGTTATTTTTTTAAATTGTTCTTTTACACTATAGTTATATTTATCTTGTGTATTCACTTGATCCCATGCAACTTTTTTAGAATTCAATTCGCCCATCAGTGTTTGTAGTCTTGTCTCTAAGTCTTTTTTTGCCGCATCTGTTACTTTTGGTATTATTAATATATGACTTACTTTAGCCTTATTTTCATCCGAAGGATTTTTACTTTGAACATAAATAATATGATATCCAAACTGCGATTTTATAACTTTTGATATTTTTCCTTTTTCTGTTGCTTTTACTCCTGCAACAAATTCAGGAACTAATTGAGTTAAGTCTATCTCTTCTCCAAGAGATCCTCCATTTGCCGCTGATCCTGGATCTTCACTGAATTCTTTTGCTTTTGCTGCAAAATTTTGTGTTGTTAATGTTTTTAGTATCTCTTCTGCTTTTTTCTTAGCTACTTCTTCGTCTGCTTTTCCAGCTTTGTATACATCTCCAACTACTGCTCCAGCGATAGAATGTTGAATATTGTAGTTTTCTTTATTTGCTTCATACGTTTGTTGCATTTGTGCATCGCTTGGTTTATACGTATCTACTAAATGATTGTAGTATTTTTTACTTAAGTCATTTAACTCATCTATTCCCGTAAATTCAGAATCTGATTTAAGTCCAGCGGCTTTTGCTTTTTCAGAAATTGCAACTATTCTATCTAAATCTGTTTTAATATTTTCTTTTAACTTCGTTACCATTTCATCTGAATACCCATCAGCAGTATTAGCAAAGGCCATAACTATTCTATCATTAAGTATTCTATTCGTGTATTTGTATCCATTTTTTTCATATACTGTTTTTACTAACTCATCATATATTGCCTTGTATTCTTTATTTTTGAATTCAATTTTTGCTGAATCTCTTTTTTTATTTAAAAAAGAGTTTAATAGCATTCCACTATAATCTTTTGAATACAATTCTTTTATTTGCTCTTTTGCTTGATCATATGTTTGACCTTCAAAATCACTGTACTTATATCTTTCATAAAAACTTTTTAGTTCTTTGTCATCTGTTTTTAGAGATGTTTGTATTTTATCTTGAACCGCTCTAACAGTAAGTTCTGCTTTTATTGCTTGTTTGAATGTTGTTAAGTTAAATCCTTGACTTCTTAAATATGAAATAAAGCTATCTTCATTTCCACTAAATTGTGCCTTTACTTCTTCTACTTTTTTATCAACTTCTCCACCATTTATACCTACTTTTAATTCTTTCGCACTTGATAGTAAAAGCTTTTGGTCAATTATATTTTGCAAAATATATTTCTTAACGATATCATCCGGTAGTGGTTTAAGTGCTCCTGTTGATTGTGATTGTTGCTTTTGTTGTGCAGCAAAATTATCTAATTGAACTTTAAATCCTTCATATGCTCTCACATATTCAACCTCTGTAACTTTTTCACCATTGACTACTGCTATTAATTTTTCTGTTGTATTTTTCTGAAGGATATTTTTATTTATAAATGTGTACCCTCCATATAATGATGCTACTATAAATCCTATAAATCCTATTATAGCAACTGGTTTCATTATTTTATTAAATCTTCTTAATGCCATTTTTCCTCCTATTTTTTAAAAACATATAAACCAATTATAGCAGTTATTGGCCTATGTTTCAAGATGTGATTTTATAATATAAATTAATGAAAAAAAGCCAGCTTAAAACTGGCTTTTATCAAAATTAATCTAATTCTTCGAATTGATCTGTTCCAACTGCACATAAAGGACATAACCAATCTTCTGGTAAATCTTCAAATGCTGTTCCTGGAGCTATTCCACTATCTGGATCTCCGATTTCTGGATCATAAACATATCCACATACTATACAAACCCATTTCTTCATCTTATTTCCTCCTACAAAGTGTATTATATATTTTAAATTATTAAAACCTAACTCTATGACAATAAAATTACTGTCTTCCTCTTGCTCCCATTTCTTTATTTAATAAATATAGAGCTGTTTTTGTTCCTTCTAACATTTTGAACTTCTCAATTATGCTTTCGATTGTACTTTCTTCTTCAATTTGTTCAGTTATAAACCATTGTAAGAAAATTTCTGTTCCAAGATCCTTTTCATCTCTTGCTAACACATATAACTTTTCAATAGATTTTGTTACTGCTTTTTCATGCTTTAAAGAATCTTCAAATACTTCTAAAACAGATTTGTATTGACTCTTAGGAGCTCTTATTTCAGAAAGAACAACTTTCCCGCCTCTTTCTAATATGTAATCATATATTTTTCTCCCGTGCGATCTTTCTTCTTCTGCTTGATTATCCATCCATGCTGCAAATCCTGAATAATTAATTTCAGAAAAATATGCTGCCATTGCTTGATAAACATAAGCTGATGAGTACTCCATGTTTAATTGATCATTTAATGCTTTCTCTACTTTTTTCGATAACATGATATCAACGCCTCTCTATTATATTTATAATTTTTTATTACTGCAACTAATTCATCTTATTCTCAAGACATTTACTACAAATCCCTTTTAAATAAAAATGTGTTTCTTCGATTGTTACTTCTCCTAATTTTTGAAGATTTAATCCTGAAGCATCAATATCAAAATCCTCTATTGTTCCACATATTTTGCATTTAAAATGCCCATGTGTATCAATTTTAGCATCATAACGTGCTTCTTTTTCTTCTATTATGACAACATTTGCGATATTACTTTCAACAAAAATATTCAATGTGTTGTATACCGTTGTCTTAGATAAAGTTGGTATTTCATCAATTAAATTTTTATATATTTCATCAACTGTTGGATGATTGTGGTGGTCTAAAAGATATTGGAAAATCTTCATCCGTTGAAGAGATGGTTTTATACCGTGTTCTTTTAAATAAGAACTTACATTTTCTATTCTCATTCTCTCCTCCTTCTTTTCCTTTACTAAACTAGAAAAATACTTTCTTCTACAATGATTTTATAATATTCTCATTTTTTTGTCAATTACTTTTTTGTAATCATTATAAATTAAAAACTTTGATCATTAAATACCTGTCCTCTCCACTCCCATACTCATCTTTTAGTAATTCATTTTTTTGAAATCCATTTTTTTCATATAGTCTAATTGCATTTCTATTTTCTTGTGAAACAGTTAGCTCAATCTTATTAATGCCATATATGTTATGCAGCTCTTCCAATATATTCTTTAAGAACATATCTCCATAACCTTTATTCCTGAAACTTTCTTTTGTAAAAAATCCATATATATATGCTTTATGTTCTTCAAAATCTTTCATTATCTCTATAGCAGATATTAGCCGTGCTTCTAAAGATACAAGGGCGTACACTTTCCCATATTTTATAAATGGTTTTATATTCCATATTCCTATTGCTCCATCATAAAATATTTCTTCCTCATATTTGATAATTTCCTCTATTATTTGTTTATCCTCAGAATCTAATAAGACAATATCTGCATTTATTTCTTCAATTCTTTTTATTCTCTTCATATAGTGCCCTTTCAATTAATTTTTCTAATACCCTATCTTATACAGATACAAACCTTCAGATGGAGCGAGTATTTTATGTGTGTTTTCATCTGGATTTTCTAATTTTGATGTAATATAGTCCTCTTCTTTCTTTCCAAAATAAATCTGTAATGCTGACCCAACCATTATTCTAATCATTGTCTTAAGAAATGAACTACCTGATATTTCTATATAGTATCTTTCATCACACTTATTATAGTAACAGTCAATACTATATATTTCTCTTACTGGGTTCCGCATAGCCTCATCTTTCTTTGCAAAACTACTAAAATCGTGCATCCCAATAAAAGGGTGAAATATTAATTGTAATTTATCAACATCTATTTCTTCTTTAATTGATGTAACATAAGGTGCTTCAAATGGAGTTATCTTGCTTTCATTTTTCAGAACATACAAATAAGTTCTCCTCTTTGCATCGAATCTAGCATTGAAATCCGCATGTATTTCTTCTATGCTTAATATTTTAACTCTACCTCGTAATGTTTTATTTATTTGTTGCTTGATTGCGTCTAAAGGTATTTTTTTTGATATTGAGAAGTTTGATACTTGTCCTAATGCGTGCACTCCTCTATCCGTTCTCCCAGATGAGGTCATATTTATTTTTTCATTAAACTTACTAAAAACTATTTTCTCTATATCTCCTTGAACTGTATCTTTATTTTTTTGTCTTTGAAAACCATAATATTTACTTCCATCGTATTGATATACTATCTTAATATTTCTCATTAGATCCTTCTTTCTTCTAATTATTTATATTTTTATTTGGTTTAATAACTGTATTGTATCATATTTTATTCTCAAAGAATAAATATATTAAAGTTATATGGAAGACTAATAAAA
>JAGOYM010000021.1:4833-17657 GCA_018059165.1 Leptotrichiaceae bacterium
TAATATTTCTCATTAGATCCTTCTTTCTTCTAATTATTTATATTTTTATTTGGTTTAATAACTGTATTGTATCATATTTTATTCTCAAAGAATAAATATATTAAAGTTATATGGAAGACTAATAAAAGACTAAGTGTATTCAAAGAAACATGTTGTATCATTAGTGTATAGAAAGAATCAATAATTCTTTTCATAACTTCCTAATCCTCCGCAAACACGTTGTGGAGTTTTTTTTTGAAGTTTTTCTTATTTTATGCTATATTGAGTAATAAAATATACGGATTGGACTATTATGAAAAATATAAAAAGTAAAAGAAAAAAAGGAATTTTTTTAGCTATTGCTGCCACGGTATTCTGGGGATTTTCTGGCAATGTGACGCAATACATGTTTCAAATATCTGATGTTGATGCACTTACTATAGTAACATTAAGATTGCTTATATCTGGCTTCATTCTTACATTGTTTGCACTACTAAGTGGTTACAAAAATACATTTTTAGAAATTTTTAAAAATAAGGATGCTAGAAAAAATATAATTATTTTCGCAATTTTTGGTATGGTTGGAACACAGTTAACATTCTTTTCAGCAATTGAAAATAGTAATGCTGCTGTTGCTACATTACTGCAATTTTTGTCTCCGCTATTTGTAATATTTTATTACATCTTTAGAAAGAAGCAGTTACCTAGTAAAATAGAAGTTTTTGCAACATTTCTTGCCTTAATTGGTACCTTTCTTATAATTACTAATGGAAGTACTAAAGGACTTAGTGTTTCGGTTACTGGACTTACGTGGGGAATTCTTTCTGCTTTAGCTGTTACATTTTATATGATTTTTGCAAAAAAATTATTTGTATGGTCTTCTAGAGTTACAGTTGGACTAAGTATGCTTTTGGGTGGTATTCTATTATTTATACTTCTACCTAACAAACATTTTCTGCATTATTTTGCAGATATTCGAGTGCTGGTTGCATTTGCATTTAATATAATTTTTGGAACCATTCTCGCATTTTATTTTCTTATCGAAAGTTTACGATATATTTCAGAAAAAGAAGCTTCTATTTTAAGCTCTTGTGAACCATTAACGGCTCTTCTTGTAGCTATTGTTTTCATTCATACTCCATTTGGGTTATACCAAATTGCAGGATCTGCACTTATTCTTATAATGATATTCATATTGGCAATCTATGGAAAAACAAATAATTAAATTTATATGCAACAAATTATATGCAACAAAAAACAGGATATTGAAACATCCTGTTTTTTTATTTCTATTGTCTATCCTGATATTGATTATTATTGGTGCGGATGGAGGGACTTGAACCCACATGCCCGAAGGCGCTAGATCCTAAGTCTAGTGCGTCTGCCAATTTCGCCACATCCGCGTCACCATAAATTATTTGAATGGTGAGCCATACTGGGATTGAACCAGTGACACCATGATTAAAAGTCATGTGCTCTACCAACTGAGCTAATGGCTCGTACCTTGCTGTAAAATGAATGGGGTGGCCGACGGGGCTCGAACCCGCGACAACCAGTACCACAAACTGGCGCTCTACCAACTGAACTACGGCCACCATATGTTTATTTACAACTTATTTTTGAAAAATTTGGAGCGGGAGACGAGGGTCGAACTCGCGACATTCAGCTTGGAAGGCTGACGCTCTACCAACTGAGCTACTCCCGCATAATTAATGGTCGGTGTAGCAGGATTTGAACCTGCGACCCCCTGCTCCCAAGGCAGGTGCGCTACCGAGCTGCGCTATACACCGTTATTTCTATTAGACAAAAACTATATTATCACTTATTTCTATCTTTGTCAATAGTTTTTTAGTAATTTTATATTTTTCTTGTTTTATTAACGAAATAAAATAAGATATAAGACCCTCGAAGTAATAGATATTCGAGGGTCTCTGTATATCTGTATTATAAATAAGAACTCTGTAATTATCTTTTCGAAAATTGTGGAGATCTTCTTGCTTTTTTCTTTCCGTATTTCTTTCTTTCTACCATTCTTGAATCTCTTGTTAAGAATCCTGCTTCTTTCAAAGCTCCTCTTAATTCTGCATCAGCAATTATTAATGCTCTAGAAACACCATGTCTTATAGCTCCTGCTTGACCTGTATTTCCACCACCGTTAACATTTACTCTAACACCATATTTATTCAATGTTTCTGTCAACTCTAAAGGTTGTTCAACTATTTTAGCTAGTAATTCTCTACCACCAAAATATTCTCTCATTTCTTTACCGTTTATTTCAATCCCTGTAACACCAGGAACTAATCTTACTCTTGCAACTGAAGTTTTTCTTCTTCCTGTACCTAAATATTGAATTTTATTCGCCACGCAATTTACCTCCTATAACTCTATCTTTTCAGGTTTTTGAGCTGTATGATTATGCTCAGTTCCTGTATAAATTTTTAATCTTCCGATCATTTGGCTACCTAATTTGTTCTTTGGTAACATTCTTTCAACTGCTTTTCTTATTATTTCTTCTGGTCTTTTGTCTATCATTTCTTGAAGAGTTCTAACTTTTAACCCTCCAGGGAATCCACTATGTCTATAATATTTTTTATCTGTCAATTTATTTCCTGTTACAGCAAACTTATCAGCATTTAAAACTATTACGAAATCTCCACCATCAACATGAGGTGTGTAGCTTACTTTGTGTTTACCCATTAATTTAACTGCTATTTCTGCGGCTATTTTACCTAATATTTTTCCTTCAGCATCTAGCTCATACCAGTCTCTTATTACTTCTTCCTTTTTTTGCATTACAGTATATTTATTCAATTTTCTTCCTCCTAATTTCTTATTATTCCTTTTATTTTAGGATTAACGGTTACCTTGTGGGAAAGGATTTACCTTAAGATTATATATAATTTTTTCTCTCATGTCAAACTATTTTTTCTTTTTTTTATTTTATTTTTTTAAACTCTAGTTATTTGTATTATTATCTAGCCATATTTTAATGTTTTTCTTCTTCTCCTCAGAAAACTTACTATATGTGTTTTTATAGAGCCATTCTAATGTTTTTTCTTTCAATTCATCTCTCATTTTGTTCTCTGCTTCAATCATTACAGTCTTTATTATGCAGTCACAAATATAACTTTTTTCATCTTCTTTTGTATTTAAAATATTTTGTTTTCTTGTCTCTTTGCATTGAAATATATATGATGAGCCTTCTATTGCTTCTATTATATCCCAAAACGTAATATCAATCGCTTTTTTGCTTAGTTTATAGCCTCCATTTACTCCAGGCATAGATATAACTATCCCGCCTTTTTTCAATTTAGTAAAAATTTTTGACAAATAGCTTTCAGAAACTCCATGAAGATTTGATAATGCTTTAATTCCAATTGTTTGTGTTTGTTTCAAATCAATCATATAAAATAATGAGTGAAGCGCATGCTCTACTCCAATCGAATAATTCATATAACCTCCTATTATTCTTTTATTATTATAACAATACTTCTTTTTTTATTAGTTGTCAAGGTTTCCTTACATTTCACTTGACATTTACTTTAAAATATTATACCATGAATTATAGATAATGTATATCTATAATATATCTTATATAGGAGGTTTTATTTTGAAGAATATTTTTACAGAAAAATTCATGGAAGTTATTAAATACGAGGGGGCAGTTTCACTTGTAACTTGGTCAACTATTGGGGTTAATGTTTCAAATACTTGGAACAGTTATTTAAGAGTTCCTAGAGATGGGCGTATTTTAATACCTGCAGCAGGAATGAAAAAAACAGAAAAAAATGTTGAATTAAATAAAGATGTTAAGGTTACATTAGGAACAAAAGAGGTTCAAGGATTATGGGGACCAGGAGCTGGATTCTTATTAGAAGGTCAAGCAGAATTTATTTATGAAGGTGCAGAATTTGAATTAATGAAAGAAGCATTTCCATTTTTAAGCCGTGTTATTGCTATAGATGTAAATAAAATTGTTCAAACTGTATAATATAAATACCCTAGTTAGCAAAATTTAAGCTTTCTAGGGTATTTTTTATTTAAAATTCTTTTGCTTGTCTTTCTATTTCAGGGTATAAAGCTTCCATTTTTTTCTCTGTAATTTCTGGTGAAGCAAGTGCTGCTCCTTCAAATGCTATTGTTTCAAATGACTCAATACCAATAAATCCAGTTATCCCTCTTAAATATTTTTCTCCGAATTCATAATCTCCCATAGGTGTGTTTATATATACTCCACCTCTTGATACTATAAATTTAATTTTTTTCCCTTGCTCACTAAGTAATCCAATTGCTCCAGATTCTGTATACTTAAATGTTTTTCCAGGAATTACTATACGGTCAATATATACTTTCAATATAGCGGGAATAGATAAATTCCAAAAAGGTGCTGCTATAACATATTTATCATGTGCTATAAACTGATCCACATATTTTTTCATTTCTTCATCTGGTGTAAAGAAATTTTGTAAATTTTCAAGAGACAATGGTTTAATATCTTCTTTGTAAAGATCTAATACCGTTACTTCATCATCTAGATTTGATTTTTTGTATTCCTCGATGAATTTCTTTGCCATTTTTAATGTATATGAAGTTTCTAATGCTTTCGGTGTTGCTGTAATATAAAGTACTTTTGACATAATTTTCCTCCTGTGTTTTGTATGTACAATTATTATACCTACATTCCATTTTTTTGTCAAATTATATTTGAAATACTAATTACAATAGTGATTTGTTTTAGTTAGCCAAAATCCGTGTACCAACAGCAACATTATTTCGGGCAAACCATCCTTCGTTCATTTCAATTGCATACCTGTAAGGCTTCGCTGGACAGTAGATAGGCAAATTTTGGGGCAGTAGCTCCTTGGTTTGTACCTTCATGTCTATAGTTTGCAGTAACTTACCTTGTTTGTCGACAAATCCAATAGTCAGTGGTACATAGGTATCTTTCATCCAAAAACAAGTGCTGACATCGGAGTTGAAAACAAAGAGCATACCTGAGTCAGGGTCCAACTCTGTACGATTGGATAACCCTATCTCTTGTTCTGCTTTGGTAGTTGCTACCTCTAGATGGGCGGCTGTCATTTTGTTAAGAAGTTTTATTTTTGATGGGGATGCTGTCCCCTCAGTCAATGAGGTGCATGCAGAAATGGCTAAGGCAACTAACCCTAAAAAACAGTAAGTTAATATCTTTTTAATTTTAGAAATTGCTGTAACATAAAGTACTTTTGTCATATTTTTCCTCCTGCGTTTTATATATGAAATTATTATATCTACATCCCATTATTTTGTCAAATTATGCTTGAAATACTAGTGGCAATGACAACTTCCAGAAAATGCTGTTAAAATGCTTTCTTCTGTTCCATCGTAATAAGATATCGCATCTTGTGGACAACTTTCACTACAAATATTACAATTTTCTGGACACTTCATTCCATCAATTATCACTAACTGGTTACTTATTAGAGCCATATTATCTACAGGACATACCTCTATACATTTACCACATTTGTTACAATTACCTTTTATTATTGGGTACCAGTCTATCATTTATAAACCTCCATTATCCTTTTTTTCTTTTCTTCCATTCTTTTTTGCAGTTCATCAATCCAAACTAATGGATCTTTCGGATTTACAAGTCGCTCGATAATAGTTCTATTTTCTTTTTCAAATACAACTTTAGTCATTGAACCTGCACCAATTCCTATTATCGTCTTGTTTTCTTCTATCATTTCAATATTATAGATCGATTCTAATCCAATTTTTGAATATCCTACATTTTCACCCCAAACAAAGCTATTTTTCTGTCGATACATATAATATGCATTCAAATCTTTTGCATTAACTACGTTTTCTATCTTTTCATGTATAACCTTGTAGTCTAGATTATTTTCATGTTCATATGATTCTTTTTGAAGTTTACTCGCTTTCTTTATAGCTAAATTATGTATTGTTAGATTCTCAATATCGTATTTATTAAGCTCGTTCAATGTATGCAATACATCTTTCGTACTCTCTTCTGGCAATCCAATAATTAAGTCCATATTTATAATAAACCCCAATTGTTTCGCATCTTCAAAAACTTCATCAAATTTTTCCCGTTTGTGATATCTATTTACTAATTTTAGCGTACGCTCATTAAATGACTGCGGATTTATGCTTATTCTATCTATATTCCATTTTTTCATTGTCTCTAATTTTTCTTTATTTATGGTATCTATTCGTCCTGCTTCAAACGTAAATTCTTTTATATTTTTCATATCAATATTTTCATTTACACACTTTAACATTTCATCTATTTCCTCGTTAGAAAGTATCGATGGCGTTCCACCACCTATATAAATGGTATTTACTTTTAATCCCGTTTCACTTATTAATTTTCCCATTTCTTTTATTTCAACTATCAAAGAATTAAAATATTCATTATATCTTTCATTGTACTTTCCAGTCTTTAAGTATGCAGGAAATGAACAATATGTGCATTTTGTTGGACAGAATGCAATGCCTATATAAATACCAATTGTTTTATTATCCAGATAAGACATCTCTGTCTTTACTATTCTTATCAACAAATCAATTTTTTTCTTACTAACTAAATATATTGTTTCTAGTATGTTTTCTATTTCATCATATTCAAGGCCCATATCAAGAAATCTTCTTACTATCTTTGTTGGCCGAACACCTATAAGTCCGCCCCAATCATAATTTTTTCCATATAATTTAAGAAGTGATGTCTTTACCATCACTTCTTTTTGGTCAAAATAGTCTAATCCTATTTTTCTATATTCTATTGTTTCACTTTTATTTCCTTTACTTGCTCTTACTACATACTTATCATTTATATATATTGATTCAATATATATATTTTCTAGGTCTTCTGTAGTTTCAGGTATTAATACTCGTATAAATTCATCAAATTTATTTTTATTCATTTTCTGCTCCTAAAGTATATGTAGTGCCATTAATATTATCACTACAATCCCTAAAATTATTCTATAATACCCAAAAATCTTGAAATCTTTGTTTCGTATATATTCCATAAAAAATTTTATCACAATTAAAGAAACAACAAATGATATGAATGCTCCTAATAATAAATACATAACTTCTGTAGTACTTAAGTTTCCTAAACTCTTCATAAGTTTAATTGCACTTGCACCTAACATAGTTGGTATTGCCAAGAAAAATGAAAATTCTGTAGCTACCACTCGATTAAATCCTAATAGCATTCCACCAATTATTGTTGCTGCTGATCTTGACGTTCCTGGTATTGATGCTAAACATTGAAATACTCCTACCCCAAATGCTGATAAATATGATATTTCTCCGATACTATTGATTTTAGCCTTCTTACCTTTATTTTTATTCTCAATTACTATTAAAATTATTCCATATACAATCAATGCTATTGCTATTGGTAAAGGATTGTAAAGGAATTTTTCAGTTAGATCATCTAATGATACTTTATCTCCTTGCATTTTTACGATAGGAAATATTAAAAATACAGCTGGAATTATTGCAACAAATATTTTGAACCACATATTCCATTTTGCTTTTTGCTCTTCTGCTGTTCCTATGAAAGGGAATATTCTTTTCCAATAAACAAATACAACCGACATGATTGCCCCTAATTGTATTACAAACGCAAATGAATTTCGAAACTGTTCATTTGAAAACGGTTTAAGTAATCCTTCAACAATCAATATGTGACCCGTACTACTAACTGGTATAAATTCTGTTATTCCTTCTACAACACTTATTATTATTATTTTTAAAATATCTAAAAGCATAACGCCCCCTATTTATTTTCTTCTTTATCAACAATAACTTTCATCGAATGCCAACTCAGAGTTGCACATTTGACCCTAGCAGGCATTTTAGCAACATATTCCATAAGAACTGCGTCTCCAAGTTTCTTTGTTTCATCAGCAGTCAATTTCTCATCTTGCTTCATCATTTTAAAGTATAATTCTACCTTCTCTTTTGCATTTTCTAATGACTTTCCTTTTATCATATCTATTAACATTGCTGTTGATGCTGTTGATATTGCACAGCCATTACCCAAGAAAGATGCATCTTCAACTATTTTATCTTCACTTAATCTAACTTCTAATGTTAAATCATCACCGCAGTTAGGGTTATGACCTCTTTCTATATACGTTGGATCATCTAATTCTTTTTTCAAATCTTTTCTATTATTATAATCTAGTATTGTCTGTTGATATATTCTCTCTAAATTCATATTCCAAACACTTCCTTTACTTTTTTTAAAGCTTCAATCAATTTATAAATATCTTCATGAGTATTGTAAATACTAAAGCTTGCTCTGCAGCATGATGGAACATTTAAGTAATTCATTAGTGGCTGTGCACAATGGTGCCCTGATCTTACTGCAACCCCATAACTATCAAGTATAAACGCAACATCGTGAGAGTGTACACCTTTAACATTAAACGCTATAACTCCTACTCTATCTACATTATCTGCATGATACAACTCAACAAATCCTAATTTACCTATCTCAAACAGTGCTTGTAAATCTAATTCTCTTTCTATTTTATTAATAGTATCATACCCTATTTTATTAATAAATTCTATTGCTTTTTGTAATCCATAGATTGCTTCTACGTTTGGTGTTCCACCTTCAAATTTATTAGGAATCGGCGCATATGTACTTTCTTGTTCTGTTACAAATTCTATCATGTCACCACCATATAAAAACGGAGGTATTCCTTCGAGTAATTTACGTTTCCCATAAAGTACTCCAACACCCATAGGTGCAAATATCTTATGTCCTGAAAAAACTAAAAAATCAGCATCTAATTCTTGAACATTATGTCCAAAATGTAAAACTGATTGTGCAGCATCAATTAATACTAATGCCCCTTTTAAATGTGCGAGCTCAATAATTTCTTTTATTGGTTGTATAACTCCCGTTACATTAACTACTGCTGAAACAGCAACTATTTTAGTTTTTTCAGTCAATTTATATTGAAAATCATCTAAGTCAAATTGTCCATTTTTATCTAAATGGACATACTTTAACTTTGCTTTTTTCTTAGATGCTACAAATTGCCAAGGAACTATATTAGCATGGTGATTACTTATTCCCAATATTATTTCATCACCTTCATTTATAAATTCAAGTCCGTAAGAATACGCTAAAAGATTTATTGCTTCTGTAGTATTTTTTGTAAAAATAACTTCTTCTTTTTCTTTAGCATTAATAAAGTCCTTAACAGTTATTCTTGATGAATTTACTATACCTGAAGATTCTATTGATAATGCATGCGATCCTCTGCCAGGATTTCCATTATAATTCTCATAGTACTCAACTATTGAATCTATAACTTCCTGTGGTTTTTGTGAAGTTGCCGCAGTATCTAGATAATGAACATCATGTTCGATAAATATTGGAAATTTCTTTTTATAATCCATATATAGTTCCTTTCTATATCTTATTTTACTTCTATATTCTATTTTCTAATTCATTTAATATTTTATTTCTTATTTCATCATCGTTTATGCTCTCTAATATTGGTCTAAATGATGACTCTACAATAAGTTTTTTTGCTCTACTTTCTGTTAACCCTCTACTCATTAAATAAAATAGCTTAGATTCATCTACTTTACCTATACTTGCAGAATGCGCTCCAATTACATCATCTTCATCACAAAAAAGTGTAGGTATTGAATCTGCTTTTACTGTTTTATCTAACAATATTGCAAATTCTCCTTCATTTCCTTCTGATTTACTTGATCCTCTTTTGAAGTATAGATTCCCTCTAAATACTTTCTTAGAAGTTCCCTTAACGGCACCTCTTCCTTGTATTTCACCGTTACCTCGTCTTCCTCTAAATACAACAGAATATTCCAAGTCAACTTTTCTATCTTTATCTGCTAAATACGCTGGCCAAATACTTGCACTTGCGTTATCTTCTTCCAAATATGTTTTGTGACTTACTCCGTTTACTTTCGCTCCTAATTCTACAGTATACATAGATACTTTTCCACCACCTAAAACTTCTATTTTAGATGACTCATAATTCTCACTTTCAAGATTTAGTGTCTGTACTTTAATAATTTTCACTTCTGAATTAGCTCTTGCCATAACTTTTATAACTCCATTATGATATGCTTTTGCTTCATCTTCTGAATTATAAGTAATTATTATAGTTGCTTTCCCAAATTCTTCCACTTCTATTAAATTGTAATCTATTAAGACATTGTTTTCGCTATTTGTTGTATAACTAATATACAATGGATCTTTTATTTCTTTCTTTGTTAAAACTTTAACGTATTTACCTTCATTATAAAATGTATTTATTTGATTAGAAAAATAATCTCCTAATCCATAATCATTATTATCATTGCTTAATCTTGCTATTTCCGTTAAAGATTCATCTATATTTTTTACTATTAATCCTTCTTGTACTTCATTTTGCAATGAAATGTTGTTGAATGGTTTAAATTCTGCTGGTTCTTCGACTTGATGTCCAACTCTTTTCCATTTTGGCTTATCAATCAATGAATATTTTTCAAAACTTTTAAGTCTATAATCACTATTACCTAGAGTTGTAATAACTTTTTCTGATAACATTTCTGCCTCCTCATCTATTTCAGTCAAATTTACTTACTATCCTATTGAACCTTCTAGTTCCAATTCTATTAATTTATTTAATTCTACAGCGTATTCAAGTGGTAACTCTTTTGAGATTGGCTCAACAAATCCTCTTACTATCATTGCTTTTGCCTCATCTTCAGTTATTCCTCTTGACATTAGATAAAATATTGCTTCGTCACTTATTCTTCCTATTTTTGCTTCATGTCCTATATCAATATCATCTGTGTTAACTTCTATCATTGGTATAGTATCTGATCTTGATAGGCTATCTAGCATTAATGACTCACATTCTACTGTTGCTTTACTTCCGTGTGCATTTGGTGCCACTCTAAGTAATCCTCTGTATAATGCTGTTCCTCCATTTTTTGAAATAGATTTTGAATGTACAGTTGATGTTGTATATGGTGCTGCATGTATTACTTTTGATCCTGTATCTAAGTATTGTCCAGCTGATGCAAATGTGATACCTGTGAACTCACATCTAGCTCTCTCTCCTCTTAAGATACTCATTGGGTATAACATTGAAACTCTCGATCCAAATGACCCTGAAACCCATTCTATTACTCCATCAGCATCTACTACTGCTCTCTTTGTATTTAAGTTATACATGTTTCTTGACCAGTTTTCAATTGTTGAATATCTTAATCTAGCATTTTTCTTTACATAAAGTTCAACCGCTCCAGCATGTAATGCATTTTTCTGATACTTTGGTGCCGAACATCCCTCTATGAAATGTAAATCTGCACCCTCTTCAACTATTATAAGAGTATGCTCGAATTGACCAGCTTCTGCTGCATTAAGCCTGAAATACGACTGTAATGGCATGTCAACTTTAACTCCTTTAGGGATGTAAACGAACGATCCTCCTGACCATACTGCCCCATGTAATGCTGCAAATTTATGATCTGTCATAGGTATTAACTTCATAAAATATTCTTTTACTAAGTCTTCGTGTTCTCTAAGTGCTGTTTCTATATCTGTGTATATTACTCCTTGTTTTGTTAATTCTTCGTTTAGACTATGGTAAACTACTTCCGAATCATATTGTGCCCCAACACCTGCAAGAGATGTTCTCTCTGCTTCTGGTATTCCTAATCTATCAAATGTTGATTTGATGTAATCTGGTACATCATCCCATGTTTCACTCATTTTATTAGCATCTGGTTGTAAGTAATGTACTATGTCGTTTACATCTAAATCTGATAAGTCCGCTCCCCATGTAGGCATTGGTTTAGAATGATATACTTCTAAAGACTTAAGTCTATGCTCTAACATCCATTGTGGCTCTTTTTTTGATTCAGATATTTTTCTAACAATATCTTCTGTTAGTCCTTTACCTGTTGTAAATTTATGGTGCATCTCATCTTTTACGTCATATATTCCACGCTCTATATCAGAGACATACGTTTTATTTTTTTCTTCCATAATTCTCTATCCACCTTTCTATTTCAGTTATTATAATCCTAAATCTTGTCTTATTTTACCGTATCCAAATTTTTCTATCATTTCAACTATTTCTTTTCCACCAGTTTTTACAATTCTTCCATCCATTAATACGTGGACGAAATCTGGCTCTAAATAATCTAAAACTTTATCGTAATGTGTTATTATAAGCATTGCGTTATCTTTTGTTTTAAGTTTTTGAACACCTTCAAATACAACTTTTGTTGCATCTCTATCAAGACCTGAATCAGTCTCATCTAATATTGCTAATTTTGGCTCTAATACCGCCATTTGTAATATTTCATTTTTTTTCTTTTCTCCGCCCGAAAATCCAACATTCAAATGTCTGTCAGCATATTCTGGATTTATATGTAGTTTTTCCATTTTCTCTACTAAATCATTGTGAAACTGCATAAAATATTGTTTTTCACCTGTTATAGCTTCTTTTGCTGTTCTTAAAAAGTCCTCAACTGTTAATCCAGCTATTTCTTCTGGATATTGGAACGACAAGAAAATTCCCTTTTTAGCTCTTTCGTCAACTGCTAGGTCATTTATAACTTCATCTTCCAATCTTATTTCACCTGATGTTAATTCGTGTTTAGGATGTCCAACTAATATTCCAGCAAGTGTTGATTTCCCTGCACCATTAGGACCCATTATAACGTGAACTTCACCTTTATTTATTGTAAGATCTAGTCCCTTAAGTATTTCCTTTCCTTCTACTTCTGATTTCAATCCTTTTAATTGTAATAAACTCATTGTTCTTAACCTCCAATTTATA
>JAGOYM010000066.1 GCA_018059165.1 Leptotrichiaceae bacterium
TGGTATCATAATAATGTTCTCTTATCGTCCATGCCGGGCAGAACCCGGAAAAGTACGGTATCAAATACCTTCCCGGTTTCTCTCCAGTGCAGGCAGAAAAGGTATCAATTAGATGCAATCCTTTTGCTGATGGGCGATAGTTCCTGAATGGTGTCGGTATCGTTTCTTTTATGATGCAGCCGTTTTTCTGTATTCAGATATAGAGAGAAACGACACAAAGAACTTTAGGGAAAAGAAGATTCTTCGTGTTGCTCTTTCTGGAAGTGGAGTATATTAATCATATATTATATGTTTATAGGTTCATATATTATATATTCATATATTATTTATATATAGTGTTTTCTCTTTGTTCTTTTTCCCTAATGTTTTATGGTATCAATTTTTTGTGTCCGGCTTCCGGCAGCTTTTTGTATTTGGTATCAAAAGGTCGTTCTGCAGGGTGTGCCAGGAATGATAATTCGGTATCATTTCATCATGCCATGTTTGCCCATCAGTGCCGGAACTCCGAAAAGTACGGTATCAATTTCTTTCCAGACTATAAAACAAAGACCGAGAGTTTTACCTCCCGGTCTTTGTTAATAGAAATCTCTCTTTTTAATATTCATCATTTGTGATAAATATTTCTACTCTCCTATTTTTAGCACGTCCAGCTTCACTTGTATTGTCTGCAATGGGTTCGCTATATCCTTTTCCATCTTCTGTTATGTTGTTTGTTTCTATACCAGCGGTTCTAAGGTAATTTCCTACTGCTGCTGCTCTATTTTTAGAAAGTATGATATTGTATTGTTTTTCTCCTATATTGTCAGTATGCCCAATTATTTTAATCTTAGTATTGGGTATTTCAGTAATGATATTACATAAGTCAGAAAGCATTTTTTGAGCTTCTTCATTTAATTCATATGAATCAAATTTGAATAGGATTTCACTTTGAGCTGTTGCTTTAAACTGTTCTTTTCCATTTTTATCTTTATAGCTGGAGATTGATAAGCCATCAATAGCTTTTAGTTTATTTCTTCTAGCTTCTATCTTTTCTTGGATAGCTTTATCTCTTTCTTCCTTAACTAATTTTGCACTTCCACCAACTATTGAAGCGGTTGAATAGTTACTATTATTTTCTATCATGTCTTTTTCTTTGTCGCTTAGTTCAGCGTTACTGAAAGTTATCATATGCGTTGAAGTACATGCGGTAAAAAATGTAATAACGAAGGCTGCTAGTATAATTATTTTCTTTTTCATGATTATCTTATTGCTATAATAGGTCTGATTTTAAATGAATTTCTTTTGCTTGTACTGGTTGCTCTTCCTTTTGTTAATGAAGAAATTAGTGCAAACACTTTAGGAGTATCTTTTCCTGCTCCATCTTCTGTAGAACTCCAGTACCAACCATCAAAGTGCGTTCCTCCAATGATTGAGAAAGAAGAATATACCTTTTCAAGATTATTAGAGATTGCTTTGTTTTGTGCGATAGAGCCAATAAACCAACCTGTAACACCTTTTGGTGCGTATTCTATAGCTTTTTGAGCTGCTGGATAAGCTAAACTATCTTTTATAGCAAAGTTCATTATTGCGGCAGTATTAGCTGCTCCATCAAAGCTGTTTTCATCTTCCGAAACATTAGCTATATCCTCGTCTGTATCTATTAAAGGATTTTCTTCTAAATCTTCTAATGAAACGGCATAAGCGGTTTCTTTTATATCAGGATTATTCCCATCATTACACCAAAATACAACTCCAATGGCTTCTTTTTCATTGGGTGAAAAAAGTGAGGGATGCACTATACTTCCATCACTACATAAGATACTACCCGGCTGTAATGATGTGTCTATAATATCTTCGTGTTTTGTACATGATGATATTACCCCTATAATGGATAATAGAATTATATATATTTTTTTCATACTTAATTATTTATTGGAAATTTGACACCTACTAATAATCCATTTCGGAAATGGTCACGTGTCCAAAAGACAAAATCATTTTTTTGCATTACAAAGACTTGCATTCCATTTCTAAATGAATAGCTATATTCTAAACCTATATCAATGGAAGCCTGAAACCCTTTTCTGTTAGCTCCTAAATCTGCTCCAAACCGCCATCTTAAATTACTGTTTTTGCCTCGTGAGATTGTAGGTTTATATGCTGCACCTATGCCGAATGTTTTATAGCTCCAGAAACTATCAGAGCATACCTTATTACATACCGGGCATTTATCATATGCTGTAGCTAAATCAATATATAGTTCATAAGCATTGTGATATTTACCTTCAAACTCCAGCCCTACAACTGCATTGACGGTATTTTTCCATTGCCAACCTCCTGAAATATTAAAAAACTTATCACCATCACCAGCCATTGACTTTAGGGAAAAAAATAAGGTGATAACAAGAAATGCTATTCTTTTCATAATCGTAAAATTTTATTCAGTAAAAGCATCTGCATGAAGAATGTCTGCATAATCAATTCTTAATGTTATAGTACGTCCTGAAATCTGTTTTTCAGATATTTCTATGGTAAGAACTTTTTCGTCTGGGAAAGTAAATTTTTCAAAGACAAAAATATTTCGATAGTTCTTCTTGAAAACAAGATTCTTATTAACTTGCATCAATGGAAGTATTTCTATAGATTGAAAATTAGTAGCCTTTGTTTGTTTTTTATCTTCTATTTTGAAGCGTATTTGGTCTATATCATATCGTATTTTTGTTTTATTAATCATAGAAATATCAATAAAGAAATACTTATCTAATGTGTAGATATTGTTTAGTACAATTTTCATTAGGTTACTTTTACTGGAAACATCATAGAATTTATTTTTTGAAATAAACATTCTATGTGCGTAATCATACATTTGTGCTTTGGTTAAGTTCACTTCTGGATTCATATAGCTACGTAAATCAGCATAAGGGATATTAAAGCGAGTGTATGCTTTTGCTAAATCGCTACTATATACTAGCATATATTGTACGAAAAATCTTTCTGTAACAATGGTGATAACTCCACTAGCTCCTTCTTTTGTGGGCTTTATTCTAAGAGAGTTACCAGTAGGAATATCGCCAACAATATCATTGACTGATATATCAACATATTTTATATCTTCCATAGCTATAAAATGCGTTGAAACATCTTTGTTGACGTATATAACCTTTAGTTCTTCTGGGTTTTCACCTGCAAGCTCGATGTTTTCTCCAATAGGGGTGTTCTGTGCATTTCCTGTAATAACAGAAACCATTGTGCATAATGCAATAAAAATCTTTCTCATATTATTGTTCTTTATCTTTGTTGTTTACTAAAAAAACTTGTGTGTTATATTTTAATTTGGCTTTGTTTTTTTTGATGTTTTTGGAAAGAGCTTGGGTTGTACTACGGTAAGCATCTTGTAAAGCACCTAAAGCGAATTGTTCTACTCCTTCTGATTGGCTGTTCATTTGTATAGTTTGGCTTCCTATTTGCGCTCCAACATCTTTACTCAAATCTCTAAAAGCTGATGAAGGAACAAAGAAACCTTCTTGTCCGTCATTATCATATACAGATAAATCTACTTTCATTTGTCTGCCATCAACCATTATAGAGGAAATATTAATGTGTACTCTTTGAGCTTTAAAGCCAGATACATTCCCATATAGGTAAGTGCCTTTAGTTAAAAGAGCGTCATTAATCATTATATCATCTAGAAGCCGTATGCGTACTCGGCTACCATCTGTTACTTTTAAAGTTTCATCTAATATAGCTGTGATTAGTGAAGTTTTTTGTTCTTTCCCTACAGTATTAAAATATACTTCTGCGGGATTTTTCGCTTTTACAACTTCTATAGCCTTTTCTTTTGGCTTTTCATCTTGTTTTTTTTGAGGTGTTCTAGGACGTGGATTTTGTAATGAATCTATATAAGCCATTTGCATTTTAAAAAGCTCCATTTCTTCTTGCATCTTGGATTTTTCAGGAGCTTTCCTAGTTTCTGTTTGACTTGATTCATCTATAGTAGGAAATCCTTTTATTTGTTGTTCCAATTCCTTTTCTCGGATTCTAGAAGCTTGATTTAAACTGTCAATTTGCCTTATTTCATCATTGGAGTAAAGAGAACCAGAACTTTCAATTTCGCTAACTTCTTCTTCTTTATCTATGGTTTGTATTGATGAATAATCAGAAGATTTATTGAAAGCTCCTTTGAGTGATTCAAATTTACTTTTTATCTCTCTTTTTTCTAAATTAGCATCAGGAATATCAAGATTTAATTCTTCCGTTTCTACTAATGTAGTTTCTTCTGCTGGGGCAGAGTTTATCATATCCTTAACTAGCCATCCTATCCCTAGAATAAAAGGTAGGATGAGTATCGGAATGATGTACTTAGGCTTTTTAATATCAATCTGTTTCATACGCTATTTATTTAATTTATTGTATAAATTTTTTATTCGTATAGTGTCTTCTGGAGTTAATTTCCCATTTTTTCTTAGCTCATTAATTTCATTTTGCATTTTAATCACTTCTAACAAGTCGTGAACTCCTACTTGTTTTTTTTGTAGGGTACTATCAATGTTAATTTGTACTTTGCTTTTTTCTTCGTTGAAAACTTGCATTGGCTTTCTTTCTGGACGCATTACTAATGATAGAATTGTGACGAAAGAAAGGAATGAAATCGTAATTCCAAACATAGCTTTACGGTGTATATCAGCCCACGCCAATAAGCGTTCACAAGCGTTATTAACTCCGAACTTTTGAAATATTTTAGTAAGAAGAACAACTGTAGCTTGCTCGGCTTTAGTCTTGATACTTTCTTTTCTATCATTCTTTTTATGTTTAAACAGTTTCATTAGAAATTCTTTTTTACTTTATAATCTAGGTCTTTGTTGAGTATCGTTTTCCAATCTGTGATAATAAGTCCATGAGGATTATTTTCAGTGCGTGGAATTTGTCTTAATTTCCCTGTAGTTACAAGTTGCCTTTTTAGAATAGAGGTTTCTCGCTCTATACGTTGGATGCCATAGTACTCAAAAGATAGGTTGTTCATGTCCACCTTGATACTATCTGTCATAATTGTTACTGTTGCAGAACTCGCTAATATGGTGTTGAAATATCCTTTTTCTTTTAAATTATTATATTGTTTTAATCCGCTATCATCAATTAGATACATGGCTTTTTCCATGTTGTATTTTATAAATTCATCGTCTGGTGGTAATGTGAAAAATAAAGTGTGGAATAGATTTATGTGGCTCTTACATTCGACTTCCAAGTTGACTTCTGTACCAGTTTGTTTTACTAGTACAGGGACATCATTATCCAAAACATATATTTTTTTTCTTTCAGCTTTTACTAAAGAGAAACAAAAGGCTAGTACCATACCTGAAATAACTATACTAGTTGCAAAACAGCCAATGGATAAAATTCCGGCTAATTTGATTTTATTTTCTAAGTTTTTAATAATCATGATTATGTGAATTTAAAATTTAATGAATCTTTTTACATAGCTGCACTGGCTCCACCTGTAGCCGGAGCTGCTACAGCTTTGGTTGCGATGGCTGCTCCTCCAACCATGCCTCCTACTGCTTGCCCTACTCCAGTTGTACTTACAATCCATGTAGAAACAAAAGGTATTGTAAGCATGGCAAATGCTCCAAGTAATGCTGTAAGAAGGAAGCTATTGACACCTCCAGAGGTCATTCCGACATACATGACAA
>JAGOYM010000022.1 GCA_018059165.1 Leptotrichiaceae bacterium
TCTGAAAAAGATTTACTTGAAGGACATTTCATAACAACGTATTTATAAATTATAAATACAATTACTTTAAGTCCGATAATGTATGTTATGTATATTTTATATGGAAAATATTATAAAATCTACTTTCTATATAAAAACATCTGTGATATAATAACTCATGTGGACTCTTCCACATATATACAACTTAAAATATAAAGGTGGTAAAAATGAAAGAAATTAAATCAGAGAAAAATGAGTTTTTACAGAATATAAGAAACACATTTGAAAACTTCTTTGGCGAAGATGCAAAAAATAAAATAAACCTTATGAATTATTTACCTGAGGATAAATGGTTAGAAATCAAGAAAGTTGGACTTCTACTACCATTTTTAGCAGAAAAATTAGGTGGTCATAAGCCAGACCAAATAGAACTTGAAGAAACATTGAGAATTGCAGGGAATTACAGCGTTCCTACTACTTTGCGTACAGGAATTGAAGGAGCTTTAGTATTACAGCCACTTGTTGCGTATGCGACACCAGAACTTATTAATGAGGTATTACCTCTCATATTTGAAGGTGAAGGTGGCGGACTTGGAATAACAGAGCCTGAGACATCTGGATCAGCGATTGCTCGTGAAATGCAATCATATTACGAAGTTCTTGATGATAATACTATCCACGTTAATGCTGTTAAATACTGGCAAGGTAACTCTACTAGTGACTTCTTATTAGTTGCAGCGAAAGAAAGAAAAAATGGGAAATTATCTAAAATAATAAATCTTATATTCGTTCCAAAACAATATATCTCTTGTGAGACAATCGTTTCTGAAGGATTAAAAGCTGTTAGATATGCTGTAAATAGTATTGATGCAGATATGCCTAAAAGGTATTTAATTGAACTGTCTTCTCACGGAGGAAATTCACTTAGAGAATTCCAAAATATATTTATAAGAAGCCGTTTACAATTGATTGGAATGACTCACGGTATAATGGAATATGTAGATAACAATATAAGTAAATATATTAGAAATGGAATTGAATTTGTTGAACATGAAGTAAATGAAATCAAAAAAAGACATAATGCATCAAGAGTTCTTTATGATTACGTCTGTAATAATGTAAGCCCGTCAGAACCTGTTTCTGATAAGCTTCTTGAGGCAAATATCGTCAAATCACTAGGATCTGAGTACACATATGAAGCTGCTAAAATAGCTCAAAAATTACTTGGAGCAAAAGGATTTGAGTCAGGTCATCCAATGAGTAACATTGCTATAGATATAAGACCATTCACTATATTTGAAGGAAATAATGAAATGTTATATGCTGACATATTTGATATATTTAGTAAAGCAAATGACAAAGAAAAAGAAAATGGTGTACGAATAGATAAGACTCAGACATTATATGAAAGATTGCTATCAGATAGCCGTTATATAGCTATAAATGAGAAATTTAGCAACATATCAAGTAATATAACAGATTTCTTGAAGTCTCACGCTATTACAGATATAACACAAATACAAAAAGTATTCATAGGAAAAATAATATCGAAATTCTTCATAATTACTCAAGCTACTGACGATTCGTTAATTAGCTTCTTAAATAGAGAAATGCAAAAAGACATACTTGATTTCCAATATAGTTAAAAATATAAAATATTAAGCACTTGAATTTAATTTCAGGTG
Organism: Leptotrichiaceae bacterium; assembly: GCA_018059165.1. Classification (GTDB taxonomy): domain Bacteria; phylum Fusobacteriota; class Fusobacteriia; order Fusobacteriales; family Leptotrichiaceae; genus JAGOYM01. The sequence continues at coordinate 1,665 of JAGOYM010000022.1, forward strand.
CTTTTTTTGTGTAAACTACTTTTGATTTTAAGAATAAACGAAGTCTTCTTCATAACAGAAAAATATATGTTGATAACTTCGTGTTCGCTATGACTGAACCAGTAAAATCAGTGTTCGCTTTTTCTGAAACATTGAAAACACAACCAACATTTCAACATTCGAAAGAAAACCATTTACCAGTTTACTTTAAACTACATATCAGTTTATAGATAAACATATAGATAGATCTAGAATTTTGATAGTAAATAAAAAAAAGGAGTATCCAATACTCCTTTTACTTCTTAATTAAACATGTTTATTCTTTTTTTGTAATATGTATAACTCCATAACAATAAATAAACAATTGCAAATACCATTACCTTTATTATGACTTCAAAAACACCCGCTCTTGAGACGTTTACAAGTGCAGACGTATAAAATGCTGCTAAAGATGTTAAAATCGCTGTAGTGACAAATTTGACGTATTTTATAACATTTATATCAATATACCTTTTTTTAAGTGAAACAAGTAAAATAATGTAGTTAACTAGTGCTGCTATTGATGTTGATGCCGTTAATCCAATATGTTTATACTGCTTGTATAGTAAAAAGTTTAATAGTAAATTTATAAATATCGATGTGAATGATGAAATTACTGGTAACTTTCTATCTTTGTAGACATAATGGCTTCTTGTTAATAGATGAATTGATGAAAAAAACAATAACCCTAATGAATAAAATTGTAATGCTTGTGATGTTAATAAAACACTCTCAGACGTAAATTGACCATGCTTATATATTAATGTTACAATCTCTTTTGCATATCCAAATAGTATTACAATCGATGGAATGATTAGAAATGCTAACAAATTAAGTCCTCTTGTTATTAGTGTTTTAAGCTCTCCCCACTTTTCATTCACAATTGCTCTTGACATGCTCGGGAAAATAACGACCGATAATGAAATTGCAAACACGCCGATTGGTAGTAAATATAGTCGGCTCGCATAATTCATTGCACTTATAACACCATTTCCAAGTAATCCTGCGAAATTTAGAGATACGAACTCGTTTATTTGAAATCCAAAAATCCCTATTAATGTTGGTGTCATTAGTAAAAATATATCTTTTACATACTTATCTTTGAAATTGAATATAAACTTATACCGTTTTACAATGATAATAAATTGTGGTAACTGCATCATAAATTGGAATATTCCAGATAAAAGGAACGCAATACCTACTCCATAAATACCAAATGGTTTATTTAATAGTAATGTTCCTGTAATTATTGTAATATTGAATACTAGTGCTGTTGATGCAGATATCATAAATTTTTTGTAGTTATTTAGAACTGATGCTACAATTCCTGATAACGCAATAAACATTAAGTAAAATGCCATTATTTTAAGTAGGTTACTTGCAATATCTAGCCTTGCAGGATCTTTCAATCCTCCAAAGATACGTATTATTGGTCTTGAAAATACAATCATTAATATTGATACCGTTGATGTGAATGCAATCGCAAGATTCATAACAGAAAAAATTAGATCATTTGCTGCATCAACACCTTCTTTTTTTGATTTTTCATTATAGAGCGGTATTACAACTGTTCCTAAAGAGCCTTCACCAAATAGGCTTGTAAATAAATTGGAAAATTTTGCTGCTGCAAAATATGCATCGGTTAACCCACTTGCACCAAACAATGATCCAATAATCATTTCTCTGACTAACCCTAGTATTCTGCTAAGCATATTAATTGTCATTACTATAAAGCTTGATTTAAACATTATGCCACCTTCACTAAGTAAAATTCTTTTTCTTCAACTTCTATGTCGATTTTTCCTGTTTTAAACATATCAAGTGTAGCCAGAAACAATGATACTATCCTAGCTTTTGTATATTTGTTGTTAAGTAATGTGCTAAAACTGACTTTTTTTCCAATAACTAGATGTTCTTCAATCTCTTCATTAGCATCATCAATTGAATAATCTTCTTCTAAATCCAGTGAAATTGAGTCTTTAAGCTTTATATCAGTTGTAATTAATTGCTTAAATGAATTAAATAAAGAAGTTAAATTCAAACTTGAAATATCATATTCAATCAACGCTTCTTCAATCATTACATTACCTTTACGGGTATATGGAATATTGTATTCATGCTCATTTTCTGAAAAAATCTCCGAAATTTCTTTGAAAAGTTTATACTCAAGTATCCGTTTTTCAAGGTCCTCTACTCTTTCAACTTTTTTTTCTTTATCCAAAATAGAATAGGCTTTTATTTCAATTAACTCGGTTGCTAATACAAGAAACTCAACCTTTACACGTAAATTTGCTTGTTGTGTCTGTTTAATAAGAGAAAGATAATCATCAATTATTTGAGAAATATTAATCTCTGATATTTTCATTTGCTTTTTTTCTATCAAATGAATAAGAAGATCTAGAGGACCTTCAAAATTTTCTATTTTAATTTGTATTTCCATATTTTTCATCAATTCTCTTTCTCCATAGTTTCACATCATTATTTATCTTTTCGATAAGATCCTCGACAGTTGTGAACTTTATTTCATCACTGATTTTTTCTAAAATTTCTATTTTTATTGTTTTACCATAAATATCTTTATTAAAGTCTAAAATGTGTACTTCTACACTTAACTCTCCTGGTTTTAATGTTGGATTTGTTCCAATATTCATAACACCATGATATATGTTAGAATCACCAAAAATATGGACATACACACCATATGCACCATAACTTGGATATACTTTGTTTTCAAATTTAAGATTGGCCGTTGGAAAACCTAATGTTCTTCCTATTTTTTTTCCATGTATAACTTCGCCTAATATTATTGAATTATGCCCTAATAGCTCTTTTGCTTTTTGTAAATCAGTATTCATAATGTACTCCCTAATTCTTGTACTACTTATAACTTTATCTTCACTATCTTTCACTGAATCAATGACTGAAACTGTAATTTCATTATTAAGTTCATTTGCAATAATCTCTTTTAGAGTATCAACAGTCCCACTTTTATTTATTCCGAATGTATAATTAAATCCACAAAATATCTCAACAACATTCAATTTTTCAATTAATATATTTTTCAAAAATTCTACTGGTGTTAAGTCTTTAATCTCATAAAAATCATCCAAATATAAATAATCAATTGGCAACTCACTAAAGAAATCAATTTTTTCAGAAAGTGTTGTTATTCTATTATCAACCTTTGCAGGGTACTCATAAAATGTGTAGATCATAGTTTTGTAGCCTTTTTCTTTTGCTCTTTTTATTGCTTCGTTAAATAATCTTTGATGGCCCAAATGTACCCCATCAAAGTTTCCTAGTATTGCAATTTTTTGCTCTATATTATCACTCGATATTATTTGCATATAAATACCTACTTTTTTAAAATTATACCATATTATATAATATTTTTTCGTATTTGTCATTACTTTGTCATTATTATATAAACTATAAAAGAAAAAAGGAATCCGAAGATCCCTTTTAGGTATATATTTATTATTATTTTTTGAAGATAGAAAGTATTTTACTTATTATTCCACCTGTTGCTTCTTTAACATTTCCTGCGGCGTTCCCAGCCATATCAGCTGCTCCACCAATAACATTTCCTGCGTTATCTACTAAGTTTCCTGCTGCATCTCTTGTTACCTCAATTGCGTTTCCTGCTGCATCTTTAACTGTAGTAAATGTACCTTCTGCTATATTTGTAGCAGTATTTTTAACATTATCAACTGTTTCTTGAATACTCATTTATTTTCCTCCTAAAGTTTAGTATATAATATTATACATTACTTTTGTATTTTTTGCAAGATTTAAGAAAGTATTCATGCACACGCGAATCCCCATTTAATTCAGGATGATATGAAGTGACAATCATATTATCTTGTTGTGCAGCTACAATATGCCCATCAACAGTAGATAAAATCTCTACATTGTCAGATACTGTCTCTATATATGGTGCTCTTATAAATGTCATAGGGACAATGCCTACATGCTTGAATTCATTTTCAGTAAAGAAACTACCTAACTGTCTTCCATATGCATTTCTCTTAACTTTGATATCCATAAGTCCAAAGTGAACTCTATTATCATTTTCTATCTCTTTAGCAAGTATTATCATTCCTGCACATGTACCGAATGTTGGTAATCCATCTTGTATTAATTTTTTAAGATCATCGAATATATCTAGGTCATGTAATAACTTCCCCATCGTAGTACTTTCGCCCCCTGGAAGAATTAGACCATCCATGCTATTTTCTTGTAAATCTGATTTCTTTCGAATTTCAAATACTTCTACACCTAAACTTTTTAGTATGTTCTCGTGTTCAATAAATGCTCCTTGTATCGCTAAAACACCTATTTTCATTATTTTCCTCTTTCAGCCATTAACAATTGAATTTCACTTTCATTTATCCCAACCATTGCTTCTCCTAAATCTTCAGAAATTTCAGCTAATATTTTAGGATCATTATAATTTGTAACAGCTTTTACAATTGCTTGAGCTCTTTTTACTGGATCTCCTGATTTGAATATCCCTGAACCAACAAATACACCTTCTGCTCCTAATTGCATCATTAACGCTGCATCTGCAGGTGTTGCTACTCCACCAGCTGCAAAATTAACAACAGGTAATTTACCATTTTCATGAACATATTGCACTAATTCGATAGGTACTTGAAGTTCTTTTGCTGCAAAGTATAATTCGTCTTCTCTCATATTTTGAATTATTCTCATTTCTTGATTCATCATTCTCATATGTCTAACTGCTTGAACTATATCTCCTGTACCAGGTTCTCCTTTAGTTCTAATCATTGATGCACCTTCACTAATTCTTCTTAATGCTTCACCAAGATCTTTTGCACCACATACAAATGGAACGCTGAATTTCTTCTTATCAACATGAAATTTATCATCTGCTGGTGATAACACTTCACTTTCATCAATATAATCAATCTCAATTGCTTCTAATATTTGTGCTTCAACGAAATGACCAATTCTTACTTTAGCCATTACCGGTATTGAAACAACTTCTTGAATACTTTTTATCATTTTAGGATCACTTGTTCTTGAAACTCCGCCAACAGCTCTTATATCCGCAGGTATTCTTTCTAGTGCCATTACAGCAACTGCTCCCGCTGCTTCTGCAATTTTAGCTTGTTCAGGTGTTGAAACATCCATGATTACTCCACCTTTTAACATTTGTGCTAAATTCTTATTTAATTCGTATCTATCTGACATCAATCTCATCTCCTTATTTTTTAATTGTATTTTTTATACAACATCTTTACAACTTATTATATAATAAAACACCCTTATTTTTCAAGTACATTATAATTTAATATTTTGAAATATTCCATTTAAAAGTATTTTACATTCAGAAAATCCTAATTCTTTCAGTAAATCGACAGTTTCTTGAAAATAGAAACTTAAATTTTTAGATTCATGTGCATCTGATGAAATTGTCACAGGAATCCCAAGTTGTTTTATTTTTTTAAGTATATCTTTACTTGGGTATGGCTCACTTATATAACCTCGCGAAATACCACCAGTATTTAGTTCCACAATTGTACCATTCTCTTTAATAATATTTAGCACTTCATCTATTTTTGTTGTATACCAATCAGATGATTCATCAAAGTATTTATAATCTTTATTGAATTTCTTTGGTAAGTCAAGATGACCAAGTATATCTGGCTTTTGTGTTATGATCATATCAATTATATTGTCATAATACGCACAAATAAATGTACTTACGTCACCATTATCATATTCAGAAATGGCTTGTTCCAATAATTTTGGTGTATTATCAACACAATAATATGTATCATTTATTTTACTTTTAACATAATGGACAGAACCAATTCGGTACTCAAATCCAAAATTCTTATCAATTAACTTATTATATCCTGAATAATAATCTGCTTCAATTCCTACATATACTTCAATTTGATTTTTATATTTTTCCTTTAGCATTTTCAATTCATCTACATACTTTAACGTTCCTTCTTGACTCATGCATGCAGGTTCATCAAAATACATATATGAATGCCCTGATAATCCAACACTTTTAAATCCTTGTGAAATTGCTTCAATAATATACTCTTCAGCATCATTTTTCCCATCACAGTACTTAGTGTGTGCATGTAAATTTGATAAAAAGCTCATACTATACCATCTTTTCTTGTTTTATTTTTTTATCTATAACGTGGCGATTAGCTAATTCCAATTTGACTTCTTCAAGTGTTATACCTTGTTCGATCATAAGAACTATCAAGTGATACGCAAGATCTGAAACTTCATATACAACTTCTTGCTTATCATTATTTTTCGCTCCAATTATAACTTCTGTCGCTTCTTCTCCAACTTTTTTAAGTATTTTATCAACACCTTTATCAAATAAATAATTTGTGTATGATCCTTCTATAGGATTTTCTTTTCTATTTTTTACAAGATTATATAATTCTACAAATGAAAAATTAGAATAATTTTCTTCTTGAAATACTGTGTTATAAAAGCAACTCTCTTTACCTGTATGGCAAGCTGGTCCATCTTTAATGACTTCAACGACAATACTATCAGAATCACAATCTAATTTCATAGAAACTATATTTTGGTAGTTTCCTGATGTTTCACCTTTTCTCCACAATTCATTTCTGCTTCTACTATAGAAACATGTTTTTTTCTCATTTATACTTATTTCTAAGCTTTCTTTATTCATGTACGCCAATGTAAGTACTTCTTTAGTATAATAGTCTTGTATAATTGCTGGAATTAAACCATTACTATCAAATTTAACTGTTGAAATATCAAATGCCAAATTACTCAACTCCTTTATTTCTTTTCTTTAAGATTATGTTTACAACAAATCCTGCTGCAAATATTAATGCTACAACAGTAAATATTAGCTCCATGTGAGAACCAATATATTCTTTTAGTTCCGCATTTGTAGCCATTAAACTAAATAAATATGCACCTAAGAAGAATCTTGTACCCCTACCAATAATTGACCAAAATATAAATCCTTTTTTTGGCATCTCTATTATTCCACCCATAATAGTGAATATTTTGTATGGAATAGGTGTTAATGCAGCTATTAAAATAGCCATGTTTTCATATTCTCTAAATAATGATTCAACTTTATCCATTTTTGCTTCTTTTTCTTCTTCTGTCCCTTTGACAAACCTTTTAAGTATCGGTCTTCCTGCTTTATCACCAATGAAATACCCAAAAAGGGCTCCAAGTACAGATGCTATCGTTGTAACTAATGCATATAGCCACCAAAGTTCAGGATTTACCATTACTAGTGCCCACATTACAGGATCCGGTGGTATTGGAAAGAACGATGATTCTGCAAATGACCAGATAAATAGAACGGAAAAACCAGTTATTAAATTACCTTTCATTAGTTCTAATGCTTTATTATTGAAATTTGTTATTATGTTTGCCATTTTATACCTTTCGTGTGATTATTGATTTTATAGTCTTACATTAATTTTATTTTCTCTAAGATATCTTTTTAAGTCAATTATTTCAATCTCTTTAAAATGAAATATTGATGCTGCTAATCCTGCGTCAACACCCTCTATTTGAAATACATCTTTGAAATGCTCCATATTTCCTGCGCCTCCAGATGCAATTATAGGTATTGATATCTTTGTTGACAATATATTTAGCAGTTCAAGATCAAATCCAGTCTTAACACCATCAGTATCAATACTATTAACAACTAACTCACCTGCACCACGTCTTTGACCATCTATCATCCATTCTATTGCGTCTATACCTGTATTCTCACGGCCTCCTTTTGAGAAAACCATGAATTTACCATCAACCCTTTTAACATCAACAGATAACACAACACATTGGTCACCGTAACGTTCTGCAGCTTCATTAATCAAGTTTGGGTTTCTTATCGCACCTGAATTAACACTTACTTTATCAGCACCAGCTTTAAGTACTCTATCAAAATCTTCTAATGTATTAATTCCACCACCAACTGTAAGTGGTATAAATATTTGACTTGCAACTTCACTAAGTATGTCCGTAAATAAATCTCTCTCTTCAAATGATGCCGTTATATCGTAAAATACTAACTCATCAGCGCCCGATTTATTATAGAATTTCGCAAGTTCAATAGGACTTTCAACATCTTTTATCCCTTCAAAGTTGACACCTTTTACGACTCTACCATTTCTAACATCAAGACACGGAATTATCCGTTTTGCAATCATTACGCCTCCTTCGGTTTAGCTAATTCAATAATTTCTTTAAGATTTAATAAATTAGAATATATTGCTTTTCCAACTATTGCACCATATGTATTCTCTTTTGCTAACTCGACTATTTCTTCTTTATAAGTTATTCCACCTGATGCAATTATGTCAGATTTAACAAATTCTTTGAGTTTTTTATAAACCTCAAGATTAGTCCCTGTCATCATTCCATCTTTAGAAATATCAGTATATATTATTGTCTTTACTCCAATATCCGATAATCTTTTACAAAAATCAAGTGAGTCAAGCTCAACAACTTCTTCCCAACCACTTATTGCAACTTTTTGATTCTTTGCATCAACACCAACTGCAATTTTATCACCATATTTAGCAATCATATCAATTAGAAACGCTTCGTTCTGAACCGCAATAGTCCCCAATATAACTCTATTAACACCTAAGTCTAAGTATTTTTTTATTCGTTCTTCATCTCTAATTCCACCACCAACTTGAACAAAAAAGTTACTGTTTTCAACAATACTTTTTATTGTTTCATAATTTTGTGTACTTCCGTCTTTTGCACCATCTAAGTCAACAATATGAAGATTTTCAGAATTATTTGAGTTGAAGTAATCTAATACTTCTAATGGGTTTTCAAAAAATACTTCTACTTTACTGTAGTCACCTTGTGTTAATCTAACGGCTTTCCCATCTTTAAGATCAATTGCTGGAAATATTTTCATTTTATCTTCCTTTCGGTTACCTATTTTCTATGATTTTACCCCAATTTTTCAGTAATTTTAGCCCTGTATCGCTACTTTTTTCTGGATGGAATTGCATTCCATATACATTATTTTTTCTAACTACACCAGGAATCTTAACACCATAATTAGAATACGTGATGACATTCTCTATTGGAGTACTTGCGTAGTATGAGTGAACAAAATATACATATTCGTCTTCATTTATACCATTTAAGATTGGATCATTTTTACTAATATAATTAAATTTAAGATTGTTCCATCCCATATGGGGAATCTTAAGATTTTTCAATGATTCATCTATATCTTCTTCTATACTTCTAATCTCACCATTTATAAGCCCGAGCCCTTCATATTCACCATATTCATAACTCTTCTCAAATAACAACTGCATCCCAAGACATATGCCTAAGAATGGCTTTCCACTATTTGCTTGCTCAATTAGTAGTTCATACAATCCGTCTTCTTTTAATTTACTAATTGCATCACGAAATGCACCAACTCCTGGCAATATAATAGCGTCAGCATTACGAATAACATCTTTGTCAGATGTTAATATGTTATCTAATCCAATATAATCAAGTGATGATTTCAAAGAGAATAAATTTCCTAATCCGTAATCAATAACTGCAATCATTACACTAATACCCCTTTTGTTGATGGAATTTCATTAATATATTCATTATTTATTGCAACAGCTTCTTTTAAAGCTCTTCCGAATCCTTTGAATATAGATTCAATTATATGATGTGTATTCTCTCCATCAATGTTTTTAATGTGAACAGTTGCTTTTAGATTTCGTGTAAGTCCTAAGAAGAATTCTTGTACAAGTTCTGTATCAAAATCTCCAACTTTCTCTGTTGGCATCATTGCATCAAAGCTTAATAATGGTCTTCCGCTAATGTCAATTGCAACAAGCGTTAACGCTTCATCCATTGGCATATAGAAATTTCCATATCTATTAATCCCTCTCATCTCACCTAATGCATCAGAAAAACATTTACCTATAGCAATTCCAATATCTTCTACACTATGGTGATAATCAATGTGAGTGTCCCCATCACAAACTACTTTTAAGTCAAATCTACCGTGTCTAGCAAATAAATCAAGCATATGATCAAGAAATCCTACACCTGTTGCTTTTTCATACTGTCCTGTACCATCGATATTCAATTCCACTTTTATTTTTGTTTCATTTGTATTTCTTTCAATATTACATTTTCTCATATTAATCACTCCATAGTTTATATAATTTTTTGTAATTTAGCTATAAATTCTTGCATCTCTTCATCTGTACCAATTGTTACCCTCAAGAAATTATCTATTTTAGGTTTGCTAAAATATCTAACTAATATTCCATTATCTCTCAGTTTTTGATAAAGATCACTTGCATTTGCAGTTATATGAGATATAAAAAGGAAATTTGACTTTGAATCAAGTACATTGAACCCAAGTTTCTGTAATTCAGTTGTTGTGTAATCTCTCGTATTCATTATCTTTCTTCTACATTCTTGGAAGTATTCTTCATCTCTAAATGATTCTATACCTGATTCTATTGATATTCTATTTATTGTATATGAATTAAATGAAAACTTCAATCGTTCTAACCCTTCAATTATATTGCTATTCCCTAGCGCATATCCAAGTCTCATTCCAGCATACGACCTTGACTTAGAGAATGTCTGTACAACGAGTAAATTACTGTATTTATCAATTAATTTGACTGCACTCTCTGCACCAAAATCAACATATGCTTCATCAACAACAACAAGATTATTAGGATTATTAACAATAATAGATTCTATCTTATCAAGTGTTAATGCTATACTTGTAGGTGCATTAGGATTTGTTATAATAATGTGACCATCTAGTCCAAAGTAATCTTCTATCTTGATTTCAAAGTTACTATCAAGTGGAATTTGCACTTCTGTTAAGTCAAATAAATCTGAATATACAGGATAGAAACTATACGTTATATCTGGATAATATACTTTATCTTGCTTATTGAAGAATGCCATAAATATAAATGCAAGTATCTCATCAGATCCATTCCCTACAAATATCTGCTCTTTTGTTAAATTGAAATATTTTGCAATCTCATCTTTTAATAAAGTAACATCAGGATCTGGGTATAATCTCATAGATTCAATATCCATTGATTTCACAGCTTTCATTACATTTGGTGATGGTGGATATGGATTCTCATTTGTATTTAACTTTATATATTTCTTATCTTTTGGTTGTTCGCCTGGAACGTATGGCGATATTGATTTTATCTTATCATTCCAAAATTGACTCATAATTGCCCCCACATTTATTTAAATCTTTTTCTAACTGAATTAGCGTGTGCTGTTAGCCCTTCAGATTCAGCAAATAATATAACTTTATCTTTTACTTTTTCTAGTGCTTCTTTCGAATAATAAATTACAGATGATTTTTTGATAAAGTCATCTACAGATAGCGGAGATGCAAACTTTGCTGTGCCACTTGTAGGTATTGTATGATTAGGACCTGCTAAATAATCACCTAGAGGTTCTGGCGTATTGTGGCCTAAGAATATTGACCCTGCATTCTTTATCTTTGATAGTAATGCAAATGGATCCATAACAGCTAATTCTAAATGCTCTGGAGCTATTTCATTACTAATTAATATTGCTTCTTCTATGTTTTTTGCTATTATTATTCTACCATTATTATTGATAGATTCTCTTGCAATCTCCTGTCTAGGAAGTTCTGCAAGTTGTGATTCTATCTCAACTGCTACTAATTTTGCTAATTCTTCTGATGTTGTTACTAATATACATGCTGCAAGTTTATCATGCTCTGCTTGTGATAATAAATCAGCAGCTATATGTACTGGATTTGATGAATCATCAGAAATTATAAGTACTTCACTTGGTCCTGCAACCATATCAATTGCAACTTCACCAAATACCATTTTCTTTGCCATTGCAACAAATATATTACCTGGTCCTACTATTTTGTAAACAGCTGGAATTGTTTCTGTTCCGTAACTTAATGCAGCCACTGCTTGTGCTCCACCAACTTTGAATATTTTAGTTACACCTGCTATTTTTGCAGCAGCAAGAATAACATCTGATATTGTTCCGTCTTCGTTTGGCGGTGTTACCATTACTATTTCTTCAACACCTGCAACTTTTGCAGGAACAGCATTCATCAATACAGTTGATGGATATGCAGCAGTTCCACCTGGTACGTAGATCCCTACTTTTTCTATAGGATTTATTATTTGTCCTAAAATTACACCATCTGTATCTTTATCTAAAAAGTCATTTCGCTTTTGTTTTGTATGGTATCGTACAATGTTTTCATGAGAATATCTTATTACCTCTAATAACTCTTTATCTAGTCTATTAAATGCATCCTCAATTTCTTTTTCTGTAACTTGTAAAGATGATAATGAAACATTATCAAATTTCTTATTATAATCATATAATGCTTGATCTCCACGTAACTTAACATCATCAAGTATATCCTTAACAATAGCATTAACGTCATCATGAGAGAATTGACTTCGAGACAATTCGTTTTTAAGTTCAACCATATTTGTATATTTCATTGTTTTTATCATTTTATTGCCTCCTTTATCTTATCAATCATTTCTGTTATTTCAGCATTTTTAAATCTATAACTTGATTTGTTTGCGATTACTCTTGCACTAATATCTACAATATCTGTGACAACTGACAGATTATTCTCTTTAAGTGTATTTCCAGTCTCAACAATATCAATGATAACATCAGATAACCCAATTATAGGTGCTATTTCTATCGATCCGTTTAATTTTATTAATTCAACATCACGATTTATAGAATCAAAATACTTCTTAGCAACATTTGTAAATTTTGTTGCAACGACAAGCGGTCTATCAAAGTCTTCGACAAATCCATTTTCTGCTGCAATTGAGAATTTACACTTTCCGAATCCTAAGTCTAATAATTCGTATACGTTAGGTTCGCTTTCGATAAGGATATCTTTACCTACAACACCTACATCAGCTGCACCTTTTTCAACATATATACCAACATCCGAAGGTTTTACAAGCATGAAACGTAGATTTTGTTCTTTATTCTCAAAAATAAGCTTTCTGTTATCTTCCTTTATTTCTGGGCATTCATAACCTAATTTTTCTAGTAAATCGTATACTTTATCTCCTAATCTTCCTTTTGGAAGGGCTATATTAAGCAAATTACTCAACCCCTTTCGTTGATAACTCTAATTTGCTGTTTTTGAACGTGTACAGCTCATTGTAGTTGAGGTTTGATATTATAGTGGTATTTGATATTTCTTCTGCTCTAACGCTAAATCCTTTAGTTATAAGGTTATTTATTGCAGATATTAATAGCTCATAATCAGAATTATCATATAATAGTAAAATATCAACATCATTTTTCTTGATTTCCTTGAAGTACCCTTTTAAGTTATCTAAATATATTGCAAAGCCAATTGCACCTTTGTGAATTCCAAATTTTTCAAAAAGATTATCGTATCTTCCACCTGTTAATATTATCTTTGATAATCCTTCTACATATCCTTGAAATATAATACCATTATAATATTCAAGATTATTTGCTAGTGACAAATCAAGAACAATTCTCTCTTTGTCGTTTCCTGATGATAACAATAGTAATTTGTAGAAGCTATGAAGTTGTTCTAGTATTTCTTTAAGACTTCTATCAAGATCAAATGATTGCAACTTCTCATAAACTATTTGAAATGGACCTGATAGCGTTGGAAGCGCAACAATTAATGCTTTATATTTAGGATCAATATTTGTAGATGACATTAACTTCTCAAGATCATGCGTGTTTTTATGCTGAATATTATGTAGTATCTCATTTTGTAAATCATAATCTATCTGGATATTATTAAATATCGAAGATATAAATCCTACATGCGAAAATGCAAGAATATAATTTTGATTTATTTCTTGTAATGATTTCAATGCTAAATTTGTTATTTCATAATTAAGAAATTCCGTTTCTGTCCCAATTAATTCAATACCTAACTGTCTTTTCTCTTTATATCCATTCATTTTAGAAAATCTGTATATATTTTCTACATAGTAAATTTTTTCTGATTTAATATTCTTATCTTTCGCAACTTTTTTTGCTACTGAAAGTGTAATATCAGGTCTTAGTGCCTCTAGTTTACCTTCAGGAGTCATTAGTGTAAGGATTTTCTCAGATTTTATAAAATCTCTATATTCAGAATAAAGATCATACTCTTCAAATGTAGGTAAAGATATTTTCTTATAGCCGTATTGTTCATAAAGTTTTCTAAGATTAATTATCAATGTTTCATTTTTATTATCCATTTTATAACCATCCAATCTATTTTCTAACAAAATTCACCATGTTAAGTATCTCTGTTACTGCTTGAGAACGATTCATTGTGTATAAGTGAATTCCTTTAACATCATTTGAAACTAATTCTATAATTTGCTCTGCAGCATATACAACACCCGCTTTGTACATTGACTCATCGTCATGTCCAAACTTGTCTAATAAGTTTTCGAGCTTTTTCGGTACTGCACAATGGCATAACTCTGTAATACGTCTAATTTGTGCAGCATTTGTAACAGGCATTATACCCGCAACTAGTGGCGCATTGACACCAATTTTTTCAGCATTTTCTTTAAATTTATAAAATGTATTATTATCAAAGAACACTTGTGATATTAAGAAATCTGCCCCTTTTTCAACTTTGTTTTTCAAATGTATCAAGTCAAGAATATCATTAGTTTCATGATGCACTTCAGGATAGAATGCTGCTGCTATTGAGAAGTCCTTATGATTCTTGATCTCTTGAATAAGATCTGATGAATATTTAAAGTCACCTCTATCAAATATTTCTTCTGTTTCACCTTTAGGGATGTCTCCTCTAAGTGCAAGTATATTCTTTATGTTATTCGCCTTTAATTGTGCCAATATATTCTGTATTTCCTCTTTTGTAGACCCAACACATGTAAGATGTGCTACTGTCTCAATATTAAGATTATTCTTAATGTGTGATGCAATCTCAACAGTTTTATTTCTCGTAGAACCTCCAGCACCATAAGTAACACTTATAAAGTCAGGTTTGTGCTGACTTAGATCATTAATTACATCATAAAATTTATCAATTGGAAACTTATCATTTGGTGGAAATATCTCAAATGAAAAGACCGTCTTATTAGTCTCAAATAACTCTTTTATTTTCATATATTCATAGCTCCTTATTTTATTCTACTATTATAGCAATTTTTTCAATTAAAATCAAAAAATCTGAGTCATGTTGCACCCAGATTTAAAATTATAGTATTATTCTATTTGAAATGTAAGATTAATCAACATATCTCCAAATCTCCATTTTCTGATAAACCCTTACATAATCTATCTTCATTTCAGTAGGGAAATCCTTTAGTGTAGCTGGATCATTTCCTGTTTTTTCTTGAAGGGCAAGATTAATCATAATGTAGTATGGTTGATCAAATGGGTTCTTAGCGTATTTTAAAATATTTTTTGTTTTAACTTTTTTATATTTTCTACCATTGAATAACCAAATAATTTCTTTCTCATTCCACTCTATTGCATAAGTATTATAATCTTCAAGATTCTCACTTTTTCTTATTTTAAGATTACTTCCTAAAAATGATTTGTATGTATTATCTGCTTTAAGTGCATGAGCTGTCCCTGTTACTTTTCTAAAATTATCACCATAAACTTCAGTAATATCAATCTCTCCTGATGCTGGTTTATTATCTTTAATCGAATAATTTTCTGGCCACATCCATATTGCAGGCCAAGTTCCAATACCTTTTGGCATAGTTGCTCTAACTTC
>JAGOYM010000023.1 GCA_018059165.1 Leptotrichiaceae bacterium
AAAAAATTATATAAAAAGTGCTCCAAATATTTGGGTCCGAACCAGTTCTAGAAGAAAATGAAATACACCAAAAAGGTTAGACAGATAACTAACATTGGAGGTGTATTTTTTTAGTTATAAATTTCTAAAAAATGTAGTATAATACTCTTGTATGTTGAATAAGAAAGAGGGAATATAAATTGGAAATTATGAAAAATAAAAGTCAGTTAGAAAAATTATATATATTGCTTGGTGCTTCTATTTTTGTGCATTATGTTTTAGTTATCTTAGTTTGTCTTTTGATACTAGAAAATATGATTAGAACAGGGGAATACAAAAAGATAGTAAAAGACAGGTTATTGATTTTGATAGAAATTGTTTTAGGATTCTCACTAGTTATGTCAGTAATTTATCGAAATTATATGGGGCTTGTGGCAATTTTAATTCTAATATGTATTGTCGTCGGACGGTATTATGACTTGCAGATAAATCAAAAATTAAAAAAAGAAAATATAGATTTGATTGCTAAACTTTCAAGTATAGCATTTGTAATAAGTATTTTAGAATTTATAATAACGCGTAATCGAGTAGGCTTCTTCTCATACTTTAATCCTAATTATTTAGGTAGTATGATGATGATGGCAGCAACATTGAATTTATATCTAGCATTTAAGAGAAAAGCGAAAATCAACTTAGGTTTATTCGTATTAAATATTGCAACACTTTTCTTAACGGGGTCAAGATTCGCATTAATTGCAACAGTAATATCAATATTTGTACTACTTTTTTATTTTTTAAAAAAAAGAAATTTCTTGATAAGTCTAGGATTACTGATAACATATGCAATAGGGGTTTATTTCAGGGTTCTACCATTCATAAGATCAGAAACAATAGAAGAATATTTTTGGCTTAGAGTAAATATAATGAAAACGGCAATAATAATATTTCAAAAAACAAACATTTTATATGGTCATGGAAACTTCTATTACTACAAGTATACGCACCACGTTTATCCACATGCGCATAATACACTAATAGAGTCATTACTGAGTTATGGGTTAATAGGGACACTAATTTTAATAGCAGTGTTTTCAAAATATATATATGGAATCTTAAGAGATGATAAGAATCATATATTAAAAATAGCTATAATCTCTGGTGTTATAGGACATAGTTTAGCAGATGTAACTATTTTCTGGATTCAGACAGTAATACTATTCATTATAATTTTATCATATGATGAAAGCTATGAAAATATTAAAGATGAAGATATATCATAGGTTATTTCAATATTGGAGTTATTGCTTTAAGGATATCAGAGATATCAGCAAGAGCTCCTTTTCCTAAATCACCACAAGCTAAGAGAGACTCTCTAGGTTCAACTATTGTTGCGCCTATTTTTTTTAGTTTCTCGATATTTTCAGTAACGATAGGGTTTTCATACATATTTGTGTTCATCGCAGGGGCAATAAAAATAGGAACATTATTAAGTGCCAAAAATGTAGAAGTTAACATATCATCAGCAATCCCATATACTAATTTCCCAATAATATTAGCTGTTGCAGGTGCAATTAAAAACAAATCTGCATTCTGTGCAAGAGTAATATGAGTAACATTTTTTGGTGTTTCTTCGTCAAATACATCAATATGGACTTTATTTTTTGATAATGTTTGAAGAGTTAAAGGAGTTATGAATTTCGTAGCTGATTCAGTCATTAGGACAGTAACATTATGACCTTCTTTTGAAAGTTGATTAGCTAAATCAGCTGCCTTGTATGCTGCGATACTTCCTGTAATTCCTAAAATTATATTTTTCATAAGTAAACCACCTTTTATTATTTCGAATTTTTGAATTTTTCAATCGTTTTTATAACAATCTCATTTGAAATTTCTTCCTTTGTTTCTAACTGTACATAACTTCCACTATCGTCTATGAAAATCCCTCTATGTCTATTACTGGTAATATTTGATGAATCATTTACTAATACAAAATCACAATTATTTTTTCTAAGTAAATTACTCGCAGTAGTGATCAACTCTTCCTGTGATACATTACTTAATAACTTGAATCCAACTAATATAGTAGTTGGCTGTATCTCTTTTATATACTTTATAATTTTTTCATTTTTAGTCATTGAAATAAGTGAATTTTCATGTTTAGAACTAAATTTTGTATTTGTATAATCTTGATGTGTAGAGTAAATCTCAGCAGATATTTTTTCTGATAGAAGATTTATATCATCAATATTTTTATGTTTATTAATGCAATCCGTAATGAGAGCTGTTAATGTTTCAGTATCAAAAATAGCATTTACTGAGTAATCACTTACAGCCATTGAGTGTATGAAAACATCAACTTTTTCAGTATTAAGAATAGTTTCAATAGTTTCTTTAAGTGATTGGGTATTAGTTACATTAATTATTCTAAATTTCGAAGAGTTAAAATGAGTTGGTAATATTGTATTTTCTGGACAAATATATACAACTTCAATATTGTTATCAAAACTATAAAAATTCTCTGCAATTAAGCTACCTAACTTACCAGAAGACTTATTTGTAATTGATCTAACACTATCTATCATTTCTGATGTTCCACCAGCAGTAATTACAACTCTCATAATCCTCCTACATTCCTATTTTTAGTAAAGATTAGTTTTTTTATAAATTCTATTTGGCTATCAATAAATTCTTCAGAAGGTGTCGATGTTGCAGCAAGTGTACTCAAACCTTCAATGAACAGCATTATATGCACTGCTAAATCTTCTGTATTTTCTATACGGATTTCATTTGTATGTATACCATAATTTAATAGTTCAAGGAGAATCATTTTCGTATTAAGAAATTGTTCTGAAAAAAACATCTCATCACTATCATTCTTATGAGAAAATCGATATTGATGCATTGCCATTAGCAAACTACTATCAATATTAAGAATTCTATTTTTTTGTTTTTCAAAGTATATGTCTATAAGTTCAGTAAATGTTTTATCTTCTGTTACACTTGTTTTTGCTTCATTTAACTTCTGAGCATTAATTGAGAGTATCATTTCTATAAAAATCTCATCTACAGAAGAAAAATAAAGATAGAGTCCACCTCTACTTATATTGCATGCATCGATAATATCTGTCATTGTAACAGATGTAAATCCTTTTTTTGTAAATATATCTTTGGATTTTTCTAAAATATATTCTCTTTTATTATATATTTTTTTTGTTGACATTTTTTTCCTTTCATCTTAAAAAAACTTTATTATTACTCATAGTATCACTATAGTACTACTCTTTCTTTAACTTGTCAACTCAATAAGAATAGGGCTTTGAAATATTTATTGACAAAAACGACACAAATGTCATATAATAGTGACACAAATGTCATTTTAAAAAGGAAGAAAAATTATGAATAAAAAAATAACAACACATACAATTAGAAATATGAAAAATAAAAAAAGAATTTCTATGCTAACTGCATATGATTATCCAATGGCAAAAATTATAGATGAATCAGAATGTGAGATGATACTAGTCGGAGATTCACTAGGAAATGTCGTACTAGGATACGAAAATACTACCCACGTTACAATGGAAGATATGATTCATCATTCTAAAGCAGTTGCAAGAGGAACAAAAAGGGCATTAATAGTAACAGATATGCCATTTATATCTTACCATTTAGGTGTTTATGAGACTATAAAAAATGCAGGTAGAATTATTTCAGAAGGAAATGCAAATGCTGTTAAATTAGAAGGTGGAAGTGAAATAGCAGCAACAGTTAAGGCTATTGTTCAAGCTGGTATTCCAGTCGTAGGACACTTAGGACTAACTCCACAACATATTAATCAGTTAGGTGGATACTTTATTCAAGGGAAGACAACGGAGGCAGCAGAGAAGATGATTGAAGATGCAAAAGCACTTGAAAAATCTGGAGTTTTCTGTATTGTTTTAGAGTGTGTGCCAAAAGAATTAGCAAAAATAATAACAGAATGTATTAGCATACCAACTATAGGAATAGGTGCAGGGAAAGAATGTGATGGTCAGGTATTAGTATCATATGATATGATTGGTCTATTCAGTGACTATGTACCATTCTTTGTAAAACAATATGCTGAAATAAATAAAGATATAAAAAAAGCAGTTGATCAATATGTCAATGAAGTTAGAGAAGGGGAATTTCCAGATGAAAATAATTAAAACTATAGAAGAAATGAAAATATATTCTGAAGAACAAAGACAGAATGGAAAAGTGATAGGATTTGTACCAACAATGGGATATCTGCACGAAGGGCACATATCACTCCTTGAAAGATCTAAAAAAGAGTGTGATATCACGATATTAAGTATATTTGTGAATCCTACACAATTTGCACCAAATGAGGACTTAAACAAATATCCGAGAGATCTTGAAAGAGATACAGAACTAGCAATACTTACTGGTGTAAATGCTGTATTTCTTCCAGAAGTGAAAGAAATGTACCCAGAAAATTATTCTACATACGTTAATGTTGAAGGATTAACAGAGGGATTGTGTGCAAAATCAAGGCCAACACATTTCAAAGGAGTTGCAACTGTTGTAACAAAATTATTTAATATAACAAAAGCAAGAAAGGCATATTTCGGACAAAAAGATGCTCAACAATTACTAGTAATAAAGAGAATGGTAGAGGATCTTAATATGGACGTTGAGATAATTACTTGCAAAATCATACGTGAGAAAGATGGGATAGCAAAGAGCTCTAGAAATATGTACTTATCAATGGATCAAAGAAAAGAAGCTGTTGTATTATCAAAATCACTAGATGAAGCGAAACGTATGATAGAACAAGGTGAAAGAAATGCAAATATAATAAAGAAAAAAATTCAAGAAATGATGCAAGAATCTAAAGAAGCCGATGTTGATTATATTGAGATAGTAGATGCAAATAGTTTAAAAGCAATAGAAGAGATCAATGGGAAAGTTCTTATAGCATTGGCAGTCAAATTTGGAAGTACTAGATTGATAGATAATGTTATAGTGGAGGTAATGTAATGAACATAGAAATAATGAATTCAAAAATACATCGCGCAACGGTAACAGATGCAAATCTTAATTATATTGGTAGCATCACAATAGATGAAGACCTTTTGGAAAAATCAGGGATTCTAGTAAATCAAAAAGTTCAAGTGGTAAATATAAATAATGGGTATAGACTTGAGACATATGCAATAAAAGGTGAGAGAAATAGTGGAGTTATATGCCTTAATGGTGCAGCAGCACATCATGCACAAAAGGGAGATATCGTAATTATAATAGCATATGGAATTATGGATTATGAAGAGGCAAAAACTCATGAACCAAATGTAGTATTCGTAGATTCAAATAATATTGCGAAGTAAATATAACTAAATGTGAATTGTGGAAATGCTATTAAAGTGCTATAATAGATGGTATAAATAAAATATGTGGTGATGAGATGAATATTATATTAGAAGATAGTATAGATTATAAATTTAAAATAAAAGACTTTGGGATTGATCCTGTAAATACAAGAATTATAGTTACTGGAGATAATCTTGTATTTTTGAATAAAAATAAAATAGAAAAAGAAATAAAAGGAAAACTCAAAAACTGTCAAATGATAAAGTATATAAAAGAGAAAAATCAATTGTTTGCGTCGAGTTCATTTTTTGTTTCAACATCAACGGGAGTAGTTTATAAATGCGATTCTCTAAAAAAGAAAATTGTAAGCACTATTTTTGATTTATCAAAAACAGTAGAATTTATCAACTTCACAACATCAGGAAAAATAGTATATATTGATAATAATAAGCTATTTACATATGATACGTATACAAAAGATTTAAAGTCAATACGTATTGAAAACAATGACAACAACGGTAATTATAAAATATTCATAAGTGAAGAGAATATAATATTAAAATATAGAAAGTTACATGAAGAAGAAAATACAATTAACATTTTTGATGAGAATTTAGAAAAAATATTTGAATTAAAAACAGAGAAAAACCATATTTATTCAAGTATAGTGGGGCTTCAATATATATCAGGAACATCAGATGGAGAGATAGAAATTTGGGATATTTTATCAGGAGAACTATATAACTCAATAAAAATTTCAAAAAGTAAAGTTTCATTCATAGAAAAAGAAGCAGAGTACTACTTTATTGGTACAGGAAGTGGTGATTTATTAGTAACAGATGATAAGTTCAATGTGCTGAAAAAATTAAATGTTAGTAGAAATGAAATAATAAAGATACACATTGTAAATGATAAAATATTTGTTTTAGGAATGGAAAATAACATATACATTCTCAGTTTAATAAAAGAAAATGATGAAAAATTAAGCTTAGAATATAGAGAGAAATTCTTAACTGAAAATGGGATTCATAAAGATTATTTAGAGTTCTTTACAGTAGATAGAGTGAGTGAAATTGAGAATTTCATAAGAAGAATGGAAATACAAAAAGTAAAATTTGTTCCAAAGAGAGAGAATATATTTAGAGCATTTTCTGATTCAATAAGCTCTAGAAAAGTATGTTTATTAGGCAAAGATCCATATTTTCAGCCTAATGTTGCAACAGGACTTTCATTTGAAGTGAAGAAAAATTCTTGGATGGATCCAGAAGTAAATACATCACTTAAAAATATGTTGAAGCTCATCTATAAGACGTATATGGGAACAATAAAAGATATTAATGAAATAAGAAATGAGATAGAATCAAACAAATTTATTATATTACAACCTGACAAAATATTTGGAAATTGGAAAGAACAAGGGGTGTTACTGATAAATAGTGCACTTACAACTATTGAAAATGAAGCAGGTAGGCATCATAAATTCTGGAATACATTTACAGAAGATTTAATAGAGTTCTTATCAACAAAAAATAGCGAGATAATATTCTTACTTTGGGGGAAAGATGCTCAAATATTTGAAAAGAATATAAAAAATGATAAAATAATAAAACATAATCATCCAGCAATTTGTGGAAATTTAGAAAATGAAGCAGATTTCATGAATGGAAAATCATTTGAATTGACAAAAGATGTAATTGAATGGTTGGGGATAAAATAAAAAGGAAGTATGATATGAAAATTAGTTATTTTGGGTTGCAATCAGATATTATTGAAATAATACAGAATTCAGTAGAAAATACGATGACTGAAGATGTATTGTATGTATTTTCAAACTACCAATCAATGAAGGAAGTTGATGTAGTGCTAAAAAAATCTAGTACGTCATTATTTCCTAGTTATGCATTCATGTCAGAAACAGACTTTTATGAACATTTGTTTAAGACAGACAGGATACTATTAAAAGAAGAAAAAGAAGTCATTCTATTTTATAAATCGCTAGATAAAAAAACAAGAGAAGAGTTGAACATCAACTCTTATTTTGACGTTATAGACATTGCATATAACTACTACGGCCTGTTTTCAGAGTTACAAGAGTATAAAGTTAACATCGATGAAATTAAATTCGACAGATGGCAGTTAAAGATATTTAACACAATGAACGAAATTCACAATAATTTTCAAAAAGAATGTGATAAAAGACGTTTTGTAGTGAAGCATATGTTACGAGATGTTAATAATATAGACTACAATTTTTTGAATAAATATAAAAAAATAATTTTCATAAATAAGTTGAAATTCACACCATTTGAAAAAGAATTATATGAGATAATAAATAAACAAAAAGATCTAGAAATATATTTACAAATAGAAGAATCAGACTTTAACGAAGAATCTCTAAAGTTAAAGCAAATTACATTTCCAGAAACTAACAAACTATCAGGTGAAATAAAGATAAAAGAAGCCCCAAATAAATTTGTTCAATTATTAGAACTTATAGGAACACTAAATGAAGAACAAAGCTATATTTATGATGCTGATGACATAAATACTGATGACTATCAACTACTAAATCAATCTAAATTATCACATACAATAAAATTATCTCTTAACAAAACTAAGATATATGAAGTGATAGAATTACTTAGTAATATCCTTAAAAGTGCTACACATAATAAAACATTACATGGACAGAGAACACAGGAAATTATATTTTCCATGAATAGTTTACTAGAAGCATTTAAGAATGAATGTTTTAAAAAGAAATACTCTAACCATGAAGGTGTATTTCAAGTATTTGCAAGAGAAAACTATAAGTATTTATCGGCGAAAGAAGTTAGAAATAAAGCTGATTACAAAATAAATTTGTTGAAAGAAAAAAATAAATTTACAGATGATGAATTAGCAAAAGAGTACAATAAATACGAAAAATTAGCAGTATTTTTAGAAGAAATGGAAGTACTATTAAATATAAAATCATACAAAGACTATATATCGTTTTTAGAAAATTTAGCAGATAAAGATTTAGGAGAACAATATTACATTAAAGATAGATATTTGGAGGCGTTATCAGAAATTGTTACAATAGAAGATTTTAATTTTGATGGATTATGGGATAAGTTTTTTGATGATATGAGCATTTCTGGAAATCTATTAAAATTATTTCTTAAATATCTAGACAAGAAAGATTTCAGTTTAATAATTGAAAAAGATGAGGGTGACAAAGCCAGTAGAATTAACAGTCTGGATAGTATTTCGGAAATAAATAAAGAAAGTATTTATTTGTTTAATTTACAAGGAAGTTTGCCAAAAGTTAGAATTAACAATTTTCTATTAACAAAACCACAACGAGCAGAATTAGGTCTCCCGACTAAAGAGGATGAGAAACTTATAAACTCATTTATATTTTATAAAAATATATTTTCTGCAAAAAAAGTAACATTATCATATATAAAAAATCTTGATGAAAAAATTGAATCAAGTAGTTTAGTAGCAGAAATTATATTAAAATATAACTTACAAGTCGAAACATCAGAAATATCAGAAGACGTCGTGTTAAACATAATTAAAGGCTATTTTGATAGATCAAAAGAGGGAAATTATAATATTAGCCATAATGAATTTATAAAATCAGATTTGTTGAAACCTGAAATAGTACCAAATATAAGTCTTGGATATTATGACTATGAGGCACTTGAGAAATGCCAATACAGATATTTTTTAGATAGCTTTCTAAAAATTGAAAATATAGAAGAAATCACAACTATATTTGATCTTAACTCATTTGGGAGTGTCATTCATAAAATATTTGAAGAAGTAATGAGTAGAAAAAAAGATGATATTGAAATGAGAAATAATTTCTCAATTTCTGAAGAGGAAATAAGAGATGAACTTGAAAAAATACTTAATCAAAGTATATACGTAATTCCTAGAGATTACCTTGAATTTTATAAGAAAGTATCATTTGAGAGTATTGTAAAAGCAGTCGTTAACTTCTTTAATTTACTTAGTCGTGAATTATTAAGTTCATCAACAATAGAGATAGTGTCAGAACAACGTGTTAAACAGAAAAAAGAGACTCAAATAGATCCTAGAGTATTCATAAATGGAATAATGGATTTACATATAAAATCTGATGACAAAGAAATATACGTTGATTACAAGTCTGGAAATCTATCAAAAGATGATAAAATAGAGAAAGCACTAAAACAGCTAGATTATTATGAGTTAATGGAATATGGTGGCAAAAATGAACGTGTTGAAAAGTGGATAATTGATGCATGGAATGGGAATAATGTTACGAAGAATTATAATAGAAAAGAGAAATTTGATACAATAACAATGGAAAACTTAAAGGAAATAATCAACTCATATTTTCAAGAAAAGAAATATTTATTAGCAGATAAGATAACGGATTGTATGTATTGTAAATATGTACACATATGCAGAAGAGGTGATGAAATTGAGTAGCGTTATGACCTTAGCAGATAAAATTCAAAAAGGCTATAAAACAGTAATAAAAGCTAGTGCGGGAACAGGTAAGACATATAGATTATCATTAGAATATATAGCAAATATGATATGTGGAATAAGTTATGAAAATATAGTAGTTATGACATTTACGAAGAAAGCAACAGCAGAAATAAAAGATAGAATATTTGAATTCTTGGAAGATATTGTATTTGAAAAAAACGACTATAAATCACTAGAGAGTAATCTTAGTGATATTTTTGGTATAAACAAAGAAAACATAGATAAAGAAGTACTAAAAAAACTATATATAGAGATGATAAAGAATAAAGAAGATGTGAGAATATATACAATTGATGGATTTACAAGTCAAATATTCAAAAATACAATAGCTCCGTATCTAGGTATTTATGGGTTTGAGACACTTGACATAGATAAACCAGATTTCTACAATGAAATATTAATATCAATTTTTAAAAATGAAGATTATATGAAGAAATTTGAATTCGTATTTGATGAGCTAAAAGAAAATAGAAAAATAGAAACATACTTAGATTTCTTAAAAGAAATAATAGACAATAGAACTAAATTCATATTGGCTAAAGATTATAAAATACCAGAAAAAATAGTAGTAAATATAAGTTTTATTGATGAATTAGAAAGTATATTTACAGCTGTAGAACAATTCTCAGAAATTAAAAATAAAGAATTGAAGAATTGTTTTAATAAAGATGATTTTGAAATATATAATAAATATAAAGAAATTGAAGAGAAGAAGCTTGATCTAATAGAAGAAAGACGAGAAAAGATAAACTTATTGATTGAAAATACTAAGTGTTTATTGAAGGAGAAGATTTGGAATGGTACCACAATTTCTAAAAAAACAGAATTAGGTGAATTATTATTAGAATCTTTTGATAAGTTTAAAGAGAATTTTTGTAAGTATATATTTAATGAAAAATTATTGCCACTGCAAAATAATATAATTGAACTTAAAGATATAATATTCAAGCTATGTGATGAGAAAAAGAAATCAGAAAAAGCACTAACACACAATGACGTAACTAATTATACATATGAATTTATATATAATGAAGAGTTATCATTCGTGAAAGAAGGAAAAGTAACGGATAAGTTCTTTGATCTAATAGGTGGAAGAATTGATACGATAATGATTGATGAATTTCAAGATACGAGTGTTTTACAATGGAAGATACTTATACTAATGATGAATGCAACAAAGAATATAATTTGTGTAGGAGATGAGAAGCAAAGTATTTATTCTTGGCGTGGAGGAGAAAAGCAATTATTTGAAAAATTAGAGAATCTAATTGATGCTGATGTTGAAGAGTTAGATAGATCTTACAGAAGTTACAAAGAGATAATGGAAAATGTTAACTCGGTATTTACTGGAATAAAAGAGGATTGGAATTATTCGGAAGTTAAATATAGAACTGATGAAGAATACCAAAAAGGATATTTTGGATACCACATTAAGGAACATCCTACTGTGAAAGATGAAGACTCTGATCCAACAGAAAAAGCAATAGAGAATATAGTAGAAATGCTTAAATCAGGAGAAATAAAAAATGTTGGGAATACATGTATAATTGCTAGAACAGGGAAACAATTGAATGAAATAGCTGAAAGATTAAATGAAGAAAATATATCATATACAATAAATAGTAATGCATCTTTACTAGAACACAAAGCAGTAGATTCTGTATACAAGTTGATAAAATATTTCTCTACAAATAATTTTATATACTTGTTAGAGTTTTTAAGATCAGATTTAATGAATTATAGCAATGCACAAATGAAGCAGTATATAGATAACGTTGTAGAATCAAAGTATTTGAAAAGTGATGATTTTAATGATATAGAAAAAAATGTAGTGGAACTAATTCTAAAACTAGAAAACGATTCAAAAAATCTAAATAACATCAATGCAAAAGAGGATTTTGCTAGAAATTTGATTAGTTCATTTTGTTTGTTGGATAAATATTCGTCAAAAAGTGATATAAAAAATATATTTAAATTTTTCAACATATTAAAAAGTTACAGCAACATTCAAGAATTTGTTCAATATATAGAAGAAAAACGGGATGATTTGACTCAATTAAGTAGTGATGATAGTTTAGCAGTAAACCTTATGACTATTCATAAATCTAAAGGATTGGAGTATGAAACAGTTCTTTTCTATTATAACTCAACAAGTAAGAAGCCAAATGATACATCTAAATTTAAAATGTATGTCGACTATGATAAAAAATATGAACATGTAGTAAATTTTTTCATAACATTAAGAAAATATGCCGGAATACTAGAATACACAGATTATGCAGCTGTAGACGAGCAAAATGCCATCAAACAGGAACATGAGGAGATGAATGCACTGTATGTCGGTCTAACTAGAGCGAAGAAGAATATGTCGGTCTTTTTAGATGTTAAGTCATACAAAGGTGGAGAAGTAAAAGATATATTAGCATTAAAATTAAGAGGGCTATATTCATCAGTATTTGACTATAAAAGTGGTGAAATCGCAGAGAATGTGAAAGATGACAATAAAGTTAAAGTTGAAGATTACGATATTGATATATTAGATTACATTGATAATACAAAATTTTCCAAATTAGATACCAATAGTTTCAATAAAAAACTTAAATTAGCAGATGAGTTCAAAAGGAAAGTAGGATTAGCAATTCACTACTATTTTGAGCATATAAAAAATAATATAGAAATTGAAAAAATGCAGGCAGAATCTGCGTTATTTTTGAAGTATGGAAATTTACTAGGAGTTGAAAGAGTAGAAAATATACTAGTAAGAATAGAGAAGTTCATTAATGACAATAAAGAAATATACAATCCTAAATATAAAGTCTATACAGAGTTCGAAATTATTAATGAAAATGCTGAAAAAAGAATAATTGATAGAGTTAATATAGATGAGGATACGAAGGAAATTACAATATATGACTACAAAACGGGTGAAGATCCTGGAAATAAAGAGAAATATATTAAGCAACTAGAAGAATATAAAAAAATAATAGAAGAAAAAACAAATGGAGAATATAAAATTATGACAAAAATATTAGAAATATAGTAAACGAGATAATATCTATATCTTTAAAAGTCCTTTGAAATCAAGGCGTAAGTGTATAAGAGTAAAAAAAGTAAAATATGTTATACAAATGTAGTGAGATAAAAATTGCAAAATTAGAAAAATGAGGTACAATTTAATTGCAATGTATAAAAAACAATTAGGGGCTAGCATGATAAATACATTTGAAAATAAATTAACGATACAATTCAAAAAAGATTACGATGTAGAATATATAAATATTGAACTTCTAGAAAATGAGATAGAAGATTTTTTTTATGTAATTTCAAAAGAGTATGTGCTTATAAAAAATGAAACTATGGAAGAGTTTGATCCTAAAAAAGTTGGGATGAGTCTCGAGTATCATTTAGGAAATTTGGATAAAGAACAAGAAGTAAGACTTAGAGAAACTATTGAGAAAATGGACTTTATTGAAGGGTATACTATAGTTTTAACTAAGTTAGAAAAAGAAGATGAAGAGAAAATTGAAGTCGAAATATCAAAGTTAGACTCATTATTTCAAAGAATGGATGAAATAATAAAGATAAAAAATGGAATTGAATCACTTAAAGATCTTTCATTTAGAAAAGGAATAGAAAAATATAATGAATTAACACAACAGTTTTCAGACTATAAAGGCAAAATAGAAAAAGATATAATTTCATTGCGAATGGCAGATTTAAAAAAAGAAGTTAGATCAATAAACGATACTATACTAGAATATTCAAAAGTATTAAATAAGGAAATTAAATTTAATGTTGAGGGACTGAATATAAATATTGATAAGTTAATATTTTCAAAAATAAAAAAACATATTGTTGATTTATTATTCAATTCATTGATATTTGGTATTGAAATAAAACAAGAAAGACAAATATACGAAAAAGAGTTAAATGGGAATTTGTATTTGAATTTTCGACAAGAATTCAATGAAATAATAATGGAAATAGGCGATGATGGAAGAGGAATAGATACAGAATATATATATATGAGAGCAATAAAAGCGGGGCTATTAAAATTAGACAAGAACTATACAGAAGAAGAGATACTCGCAACAATATTTCATCCAGAAATGGCATCAACAAATGAAATAGAAGAAAATAAAGAAAGAGATTTATCGATAACAATATTTTATAATATAATAAAATCTCTAAATGGGGATATTAAACTGGAAACGGAAATAAATAAATTTACAAAATATACAGTTAGAATTCCAATTGATTTTATAGTTTCAGAAGGACAAATAGTTTTGATTAATAGTAAATATTTTGTCATTCCAAAAGAATTAATAATTAGAGAATTAGAGGTTGAACAAAGCAGAATTACATATCATTTTCAAACAAATTTTTATAGACATCATGCTAAAGAATATCCGATTATTATGATTCCAAATTATATTATTGGAGAAACAGAAGAAACGTATTTACAATCAAAAAAAGTATTAATGTTAAATATAAATAATGTGGAATATGTTATATTTGTTGATTCAATAGAGAGTATTGAAGAGATGTTAATTAGAAAAATAGAGGATAATAGTAAATTATACGAAATATTTTTAGGAAATGTACTTTTAAACAATGAATCTACTGCATTAGTTTTCAATATGAAAAAAATAGTAGAAATGATGCTTGGAGGTAATGATGGAAAATAAAAAATTAGTGAAATTATTACAACATGATCAAATTGTTATAGATGAAATATTGAATGGGTTATTAAAAATAGAATTCTCTGACAATGAAGATTTTTATTATTTTATAAGACGTTTGAATATACTAGAGAATGATGTCTTCTTTACTAAATATGTAAATGATATTGAGTATATTACGATATTAAAGAAAATATTTATTCAAATTGATAGAAAAAAGTATTTGTTTTATGAGTATAAGTATAAGTTGATTAGTATAATATCTAAAATTAAAGATATGTATCAACTGTATAATCAAAGAATACAAGAGAATGAATATAATGAAAAACGAGATGAAGAAATAAATATATGTAGAGAAAGTATATTAACACAAAGCGTTTATTTTTCTGATGAGCTTGTTGAAATGGACAAGCATAAGGAGTATTTCTACATAAAGTTATTTTTAAATAAAGATATTAATATGTTTCACTTAACGAGAAATAACTTTCTATATTACTTAAAGCAGTTTGGGAAACCATTTAATTTCACACCATCAAATCTAGAAAATACATTTTATGATTATATAATACTTGATTATAAAGTTGTCAAAGGAACGGATGTTGATAAAATAGTTAGTGAGTTTCAAGATGAGGCAGTTGTAGATTACAAAATTATGAAAATAGAAGATAACGTCAATGTATACAATATAAAATTTTACTACAAGACACAGAAATACTCAACACCAGACCCTATATTTGAAAATTTTAATATAATCGATAGTAATTGTTATGAGACATTAGTTGATTGCTATGTAAATGAACAAAGTAATATAGACATAATAGATAAGCTGTTTCATAGAGATTTCTGGGATGTTGATTTAGTTATTGTTAAAAGATTTGATGAAAGAGAATCTAGAATATTCGTACTCACTGACATTATGAAATATAATGTAGATTATTTTAAATTTAGAATAACAGAAATTCTCGAGGATAAAAAGATAAGTGATATTATATATAAAAGTAGAATTGATTTTTCAGGATTACAGCTCTTAGAGAAAATAAAAGAAAAGTATAATGTTGAATACGCAGGATATAATGTGTAATAAATAATAAAAATAAGAGAATCATTTTAGGAGGAAAAGTAATGGAATATTATGTTGGAATAGACCTTGGTGGAACAAATACTAAGATTGGATTGGTTGATAAAGAAGGAAATATGTATTTTAATATATCTGTTAAAACTGATTCAATAGAAGGCTATGAAAAGACAATAGCTAGGTTGTCAAATATATTACTGGAACAAATAAAAGAAGCACAGATTAATATTGAAGATGTCCACGGAATTGGGATAGGAGTACCAGGGCCTGTTGTTGGAGAAAAAACTGTTAAGTTTTGGGCTAATTTTCCATGGCCAAGAGAAGTTGACTTAGCATCAGAATTTGAAAAGCATCTTGGGAGAAAAGTTAAAGTAGATAACGATGTCAATGTTATAACTCTAGGTGAAATGTGGAAAGGTGCAGGAAAAGGGCATAAAAATGTACTAGGTGTAGCAATTGGGACTGGAATTGGTGGAGGAATAATTGCAGATGGTAAACTTATAAGTGGAAAAAATGGTGCTGCAGGAGAAATAGGACACATAAAAGTAGAAAAAGATGGAAAACTTTGTGGTTGTGGCCAAAAAGGATGTTGGGAAGCTTATGCATCTGCAACAGGGCTTATAAGAGAAGCTGAAAGTAGATTGAAAGTAAATAAGTTAAATAAGTTATATGAGATGACAAAAGATAGAGAAGTAGAAGCAAAAGATATATTTGATGCAGCAAGATTGGAAGATGCATTTTCATTAGATCTTATAGAATATGAAGCAGAATACATTGCATTAGGATTAGGAAATATTCTTAATGTTATAGATCCAGAAGTTGTTGTTATCGGTGGTGGAGTTTCTTTAGCGGGACCAATACTATTTGATAAGGTAAACCAATATATAAAAAAATATGCATTGCCATCTACATTAGAAAATTTGAAAATTATAACAGCAGAATTAGGAAATGATGCAGGTATATTAGGGGCAGCATACTTAGGAATGCAGTAGAGATGGATTGTAGGAGAGATTAATATGAATGATATAGATGTTGTAATAAGACTATTAGTTGCAATAGGAGCTGGTGGATTAATAGGAATTGAAAGAAAGAAAAGAGGGAAG
Source organism: Leptotrichiaceae bacterium (assembly GCA_018059165.1). Classification (GTDB taxonomy): domain Bacteria; phylum Fusobacteriota; class Fusobacteriia; order Fusobacteriales; family Leptotrichiaceae; genus JAGOYM01. Next base: position 16,722 of record JAGOYM010000023.1, read on the forward strand.
GCAGCAGGATTTTTGACAAATATATTAGTTTGTTTGGGTGCTGCTATAATTGCGGTTTATCAAAAAATATTATTTTATGAGGGAATTGAAATGGTAAGAAAATACCCAGAACTTATAAATGTTATTAAAATAGATAGTGGTAGAATAACAGCACAAATAGTCTCGGGAATAGGATTCTTAGGTGCGGGTGTTATAATGCAAAGTAAGGATAAAATACGGGGAATAACAACAGCAACAGTGCTTTGGGTAATGTCTGCAATAGGAATGATAATAGGAAATGGAAATCTAAAGTATGGAATAATTGCAACGATATTTCTATACGGATGTTTAATTTTCTTGAGAAGATTTGAAGTGAGATATATTAAAAGTAGTAAATTATCGAGAATAACATTAATATATGACTATTCTGCAGAAGAAGAAATTCTCAGAACTTTTTGGAAGTATGATATTTCTGTATTAAAACACGAAGTTGAAAGTATTGAAAATACAGATGGAGAAGAAACATATACAAAGATTTTTGATGTTTCCTTGCCTGAAAATCTTGATATTGGGGAGTTATCTTCAATATTGAGTAAGATTAATAAAATCCATAATATAGAGATAGAATAAAAAATAAATTTGACAAATTAGAAATTCAAGGTATATCTATATTACAATATAAAACAAAATTATTTAGGAGGAAAGATGAAGAAATTATTATTAGCAGTAG
>JAGOYM010000024.1 GCA_018059165.1 Leptotrichiaceae bacterium
AAATCATACTTTGCCTTTTGTATTTCAAGATTCTTATTTAATGTTTCTTTTGATAACTTTAACACTTCTAAATTATTCTGTGCATTTAGTAAATTTATGTAAGCGTCTATTGTAGACAATATAACATCCTTCCTTGTTTTATCCAGTGACAATTGATAGAATGTTTCATAATTTTCTCCTATTTTTATTCCAGCTCTTATTCCACCACCTGTATACAGGGGTTGTGTTAACGTGACATTCTGACTATACATTTGATCATAACTCGATCCAAAAGAATTGATTGTTTTAAAGAAATAATTTGCTTCTGCAGTATAATTTATTTTAAAATATGCATCTTTCCATGCTTTATTGACATCTAATTGACTTTGCTCATACTCAAGCATACTTATTTTTATATCTTTGTTATTCTTTATTGCCATCTCTACAGCTTCTTGAACTGTCACTTTTTCAGCAAAAACTGATATACTTAATAATATTGTCAATGTTAAAAATATTTTTTTCATTTTGCCCCCTACTTTTTACTTAGTGAATCATCTATAAATTTTATTATTTTCTCAAATACTTCATCTGTAAATATCGTTTCTTTTACACTATCTTTTACATTTGGGAATCTCGTTTTCTTCATAAAATATCCTTCTACTGATACTTCAATAAAATCCGATATGAAATCCACATCTATATCTTTTCGATTGTATTTTTTTACAATGTTATCTTTTATAAACTCAATGCTCAAATTTACAAACCTATATTTTATATCTATAATTTCTGTATTTGGTTCTTCTGACAACAGTAACTTAATTATTATTTCCCTAATATTCCCGTATTTTCTATACATCATTTTTCTTTTTTTAAAAAAATCTTTCATAATATCTTTTTGATTTTGATCTTTGTCTATTGTGCTTAGAATTTCTTCATATTCAATATATGCCTTTTCCATTACTTCAAACAATACTTCTTCTTTTGTTTTAAAATATGTATAAAAACTCCCTTTTGAAATATTCATAGCTTTCGTTATATCTTCAACTTTTGTATTTTCAAATCCATTAATTGCAAATAATTCTCTAGAAGTAGATATTATCGTTTCTCTCTTTTTTTTCACTCTTTCTTTCATGTCTCCTCCAAAATGAACCTTCATACTATAACTCTTTGGTCATTGTTTCATGATACTCTATTTATAGCTTCTTGTCAACAATTACATATACATTTACCATATTTATCTTAACATAAGAAAATAATATTTTACTTATATGCGTATATATAGTATACTAAATCATATAAACATAATAAATAAAAGGAGGTTAGTGATATGAAAAGACAAAATTGGTTATGGTGGGGAAATAATTTTTATACAATTTAATATTCCACCCAAACAATTTTAGGTTTCATATCATTATTCGCTCCACTTAAATATAATGAAATATGTATATGGGTATTGTCTCGCAATACCCTTCTTTTTAGAAAGAACCCTAGATAGGGTTCTTATTTTTTTAGAAATAAGACTTGAAGCCTTTAGGTTTTGGGTGGTATTATTCTACAAGTTACTACTTTGTAAAAATTAAAATATAAAATAAAACTAAAGGAAAAGGTGATTATTATGAAAAAAATTATTAGCATTTTAACTCTACTAGCCGCATCTATACTAATCGTTGGATGTGCTAACAAAAAGGAAGAGGCAAAAACTGAAAAAGTTTATAAAATTGGAGTGTCGCAAATCGTTGAACATCCTGCTCTTGATGATGCAAAAAAAGGATTTGAAGATGCAATTAAGAAATCTGGATTAAAAGTTGAATTTGATGATAAGAACGCAAATAAAGATATGAGTGCACAAACAATGATTATGCAACAATTTAAAAATGATAAGAAAGATTTAGTATTTGCAATATCAACACCAACAGCTCAAGCTGCTATGGCGCAAATAGATCCTGCAACTCCTATCGTATTCGCTTCTGTAAGTGATCCTGCAGGTGCTGGACTCGTAGGAAAATCAAATATTACTGGAACTAGTGGTGCACCTGAGATTGAAAGTAATTTAAAATTAATAAAAGAAGCATTTCCTAATGCAAAAAAAATAGGGGTTCTATATAATACTTCTGAACAAAATTCAGTTGTACAAGTTAAAATGTTAAAAGAGTTAGCTCCTAAATATGGATTTGAAGTGATTGCAGAGTCATCAACGAATGCAAATGAAATGGTATCTGCACTAGCTAAAATTTCTAAAGAAATTGATGTTTTTTATGCAATACAAGATAGCACATTAGTTACTTATTTTAAAAACCTATCAGAAAAAATGAATGAACAGAAAATTCCTATTATTGGTTCTAACGAAGTTTATACTAATCTAGGTGGCCTAATTTCACAAGGTACTACAGATTACCAAATAGGATATAGAGCAGGTGAGATGGCAGTAGAAATATTGAAAAACGGTAAAAAACCATCGGATATAAAAATTGAATCTGTTCAAATGCCAACAATATCTATAAACAAAGCTAACATGGAATTACTAGGAATTAAATTACCAGAATCTGTATTATCGAAGGCCAAAATTAAATAATATTTCTTAGAAAGGGGCAACTATGATATTTACACTTACTAAAAATCCTATCGAATATTATTCTAATATTCGTAATCATATGACAAATTGTTATCTTGCTGAAGATGTTTATCAAATAATAATTGGAATTGATTGTGATTATGTAGATTCAAATTCATATTCATATGATGATTTACAAAAATTTTATTATTCTTCAAAAGAACATAGTAACGCTCCTTTTGCTGGATTATTTGGAGTTTTTGCTTATGAAACAATACATTACTTTGAAAATATTAATGAAATTAAAAATGAACAATACAAATTTCCAACATTTTTATTTGCAAATGCTAAAGCATATTTGCACTACGATAAAAACAGTAAAATATATACTTTCTATGGGGATAAAGATAAATATCTAAATCTTCTAGAAAATACTACGGAATCTAATGAAAATGAATTTTATTATAATATTGAAAGTGACTTGGAACATGAAAAAGAACATTTCTATAATATGGTTGAAGTTGCTAGAGATTACATAAAATCTGGCGATATATTTCAAGTTGTCTTGAGCTCTCAGTTAAAATTAGAAACTAATCTTGATTCGTTATCATTTTACAAAGAGTTATCTATTCAGAATCCATCACCATATATGTTTCACTTTCCAACTGAGTATGGTGATGTTGTTGGATCAAGTCCTGAAATATTAGTTCAAATAGAAAATGAGGAGATTTTTATTGCACCTATCGCAGGAACACGTCCTAGAGGAAAAGATAGCAATGAAGATGACTTCTTATCACATGATTTGCTCAACGATGAGAAAGAATGCGCTGAACATCGTATGCTTATTGATTTAGCACGTAACGATGTTGGGAAATTTGCAGAAAGTGGCAGCGTTGTAGTAAGAAAACCTATGCACATCCAATATTATCAGCATGTAATGCATATTGTATCAGAAGTTTATGGTAAGAAAAGAAAAGATATTTCTTTATTTGATGTAATCTCTATCGTATTTCCGGCAGGAACATTAAGTGGTGCACCTAAAATTCGTGCAATGGAAATAATAGCCGAATTAGAAGAATTTAAAAGACATATATATGGTGGTGGGCTAGGATTTTTACATTTTAATGGTAATGTTCAACTAGCAATTATAATAAGAACTGGATTTTACACATCTATTTCACCAACAAAATACAATGTTTACATTCAAGCTGGTGCTGGTGTTGTATATGATTCAATAAAAGAAAAAGAATATGCTGAAATAACTCATAAAAGACAATCACTAATGAATGTTTTCAAAACTTGTTGTTCAAATAAAGAGGTGAAATAATATGATTCTACTTATAGACAATTATGACTCATTCGTATTTAATGTTGAGCAATATATTAGAGAACTAACAACTGAAGAAGTTAGTGTTATTAGAAATGATAAAATAACAATTGATGAAATAATTTCGTTGAATCCTAGCAAAATCATTTTATCTCCAGGCCCAAAACATCCGAAAGATAGTGGTATATGTCTAGATATTTTAAAAACATTAACTGATTTTCCAGTTTTAGGTATTTGTTTAGGTCATCAAGCACTTGGATTTGTGTATGGAGCTACAATAAAGCAATTAGGTACTCCTGTTCACGGTAAAACATCTGAAATAACAATTAGTAGTCCATCTGTTTTATTTAAAGAGTTACCAGAGAAGTTCAATGTTATGAGATATCACTCTCTTTATGTTGATAAAGCTACACTTCCTGATTCTTTAGAAATTTTAGCAGAAACTGAAGACGAAATAATAATGGCACTTAAACATAATAAATATAATTTTTTTGGGATCCAATTCCATCCTGAATCATATTTTACTGAATATGGAAAAAAAATGATTGATAATTTTATTAACTATCAATTCTAACTAGTCATGCCAAGGAGGCAATATGTTATCAATATATCTTAAAAAGTTACAAGACAATGAGCATTTAACAAGTGATGATTACAAAGAAATAACAAAAAAAATAGCAAATAAAGAATATAATGACATCCAATTAGGATCTCTTCTTGTTCTTATTACAGAAAAAAGTTTAACGTCAGAATCTCTCGCTGCATTTGCTCAAAATATTCTTAATTACAGCAATACATTTAATGATGATTCTGCTATGATTGATGTTTGTGGTACAGGTGGAGATGGACTTAAAACGATTAACATCTCTACAACTGTTGCTATCATTTTGGCATCACTTGGTGTTAAAGTGGCAAAGCATGGAAATCGAGCTATTTCTTCTAAAAGTGGAAGCAGTGATGTACTACTTGAACTAGGTATACCGCTTATAGACTCAATTGATAAGCAGAGAGAAATACTAGATAAAGAGAATTTAACATTTTTTCATGCTCCATTTTTTCATAAATTAGTTGGTGAAGTTAAAGATATTAGAGCGCAATTAGGTATTCGTACTGTTTTCAATATACTTGGTCCACTTTTACATCCAAATAGAAATTTACAATATCAATTAGTAGGTTTATATCATGAACCTGTACACAAATTATACGCCGAGACATTACAGTTGCTTGGACGTAAACATGCACTCGTTGTTAGAGGAAATGATGGTCTTGATGAAATAACACTTTGTGGAGAAACTAAGATTTTTGAAGTAAAAGATGATAAAATTTTAGAATACACTATTAAACCTGAAGATTTTGGATTTAAGCAAGCAAAACATGAAGATTTCGAAGGTGGAACATCAAAAGAAAACGCTGATGTTCTTATAAATATACTTAAAGGTATTGATAAATCAGCAAAACGTGACATTGTAGTTCTAAATGCGATGTTTGCATTATATACTGCTAATGTTGTAAAATCACCAATTGATGCAAAAGAAATTATAATGAATGCTCTCGATAGTGGAAAGACTTACAAATTTTTTCAAAATTACATAGAAAATATAAATAAAGAGGTAAAATAATGACTATTTTAGATAAAATAAAAGAAAAACGAATTATACAACTTGATAATGAGAAATCTCAGCTAAAACAGCCTTCTCTTATTGAGGCATTGAATAAAGATGGGCTTCAAATTATTGGTGAAATCAAAAGAGCATCTCCATCAAAAGGAGATATCGCTAATACTGATTTTGATATTAACAAACAAGTTGAACATTATGTTGCACATGGTGTTGCTGCATTTTCAATATTAACTGAAAATGCTTTCTTCAAAGGTCAAAATGAAGATTTACAGTTTGTTAGAAATAAATATCCAAATATACCAATACTTCGAAAAGATTTTATTTTTGATCCATTTCAAATAATGCATGCTAAATTACTAGGTGCTAGTGCTATTTTACTTATTGTTAAAATGTTATCAGATGAAGATTTACATGAGTTGCATAAACTAGCATATGACTTAGGTTTAGAAGTTCTTGTTGAGATTCATGATGAAGATGAGTTAAATAGAGCGCTACTTATCCCTAATTTGAAATTACTAGGAATTAATAATAGAAATCTCAATACATTTGATACAGACCTTAATACAACGAAAGATTTGATTAATAAAATCCCATCTGAAAGTCTAAAAAATATAACTTTAATTAGTGAAAGTGGCTTTCTTGAAAAGAAAGATTTAGATTTTGCAATTGAAATGAATGTATCAGGTGTTCTTGTTGGTGAAGCACTAATGAAAGGTAAAATATATGGGGAATAAAAAAGTTCTATTGAAAATTTGTGGAATTCGATCACAACAAGAAATGGAAGAGTTAGTTAATCTTGATATAGATTACTTTGGTTGTATTTTTGCATCTAAAAGTCCAAGAAAAGTAACAGTTGAGCTTGCAACAACTAATTCGCAAATAGCGCATTCTGCAAACAAAAAAGTTGTTGGAGTATTTGTTAATGAATCTGTCGATAATATTGTTAATACTGCAATTACTGCTAATTTAGATGCAGTTCAATTGCATAGCGATGAGGATATTGAATTTGTAAAACAATTACATAGTTATTTTGAAATAATTAAAAGTAAAACTGGGAAGAACATTAAAATATGGAAAGTTTTACGCATCGATGATTATATACCTGATTTTGAAGAATTTAAGCCTTATATTGAATACATATTATTTGATGCAAAAGGTAAAGATCTTGGCGGGAACGGGATTTCATTTGATTGGACAATTTTAGAAAATATTGATTTTCCATTTATCCTTGCTGGCGGTCTGTCAAAAGAAAATATAACAACTGCACTAAACTATCATCCTAGTATATTAGATGTTAATAGCAAAGTTGAAATAAATAATAAAAAAAGTAAACACTTAATTGAAGAAATAATCTCAATTATTAGATAAAATTGCGAAAGAGAGGTATTCTATGAACACAAAAGCATATTTTGGATCATTTGGAGGACAATTCGTTCCAGAAACTGCAATGCATGCATTAGCAGAATTAGAAGAAGCATACAAAAATTTGAAAAATGATAAAGATTTTTATGAAGAATTCTCTGACCTTCTTAAGAATTTCGTTGGTCGTGAAACTCCATTATATCATGCTAAAAATTTAAGTGATCACTACAATCATGACATCTTCTTCAAAAGAGAGGATCTTAATCATACTGGTGCACATAAAATAAACAATGCATTAGGTCAAGCACTTCTTGCAAAAAAAATGGGTAAAAAGAAAGTTATCGCTGAAACAGGAGCTGGGCAACACGGTGTTGCAACTGCAACTGCTGCTGCATTGTTAGGCCTTGAATGCGAGGTTTACATGGGTGCTGTAGATATTGAAAGACAATCTCTTAATGTTTTTAGAATGGAATTACTTGGTACAAAAGTCATCTCAGTAACAGATGGCCTAAAAACACTAAAAGAAGCTACAACAGCTGCTCTACAGTCATGGATATCTGAAATTGAAACTACTTTTTACATAATTGGGTCTGTCGTTGGACCTTATCCGTATCCAGAAATGGTTCGAGACTTTCAATCAATTATTGGTAAAGAGGCTAAAGAACAAATAAAATCATATGGTCGGACTGCTGATCATGTCATTGCATGTGTTGGTGGTGGAAGTAATGCTATAGGTATTTTTTCTGCATTTATTGACGAACCTAATACTAAGCTTTACGGTGTCGAAGCAGGCGGGCTTGGTATAGACACAGATTTCCACGCTGCGACATTGACAAAAGGATCTCCTGGAATTATCCACGGAATGAAAACATTTGTCTTACAGGACAAATATGGCCGTATAGATGAGGTCCATTCTATATCTGCTGGACTTGATTATCCAGGTGTTGGTCCAGAACACTCACATCTTTTTGATATTAAAAGAGCACAGTACTTTCCTGTAACAGATAAAGAGGCAATGGATGCACTCATTTTAACAACTCGAAGAGAAGGAATAATCCCCGCTCTTGAAAGTGCACATGCATTAGCATTTCTTGAGAAACTATGCCCTACACTTAGCAAAGAAAAAAGAGAAACTATAATAGTTAATGTTTCGGGACGTGGAGATAAGGATATGCATACAATATTTGATACTTTAAAAAAAGAAGGTGTTGAAAATGCCAAATAAGATAATCGAAGCTTTTAATAAAAAAAATAATCATGCAAATATTGGGTTTATAGTTGCTGGATATCCAAGCATCAACTTTACTAGCTCATTTTTGAAAAGTCTAGATGATACTTCTATTGATATCCTTGAAATTGGAATTCCTTATTCTGATCCAATTGCAGATGGAAAGTCAATTTCAGAAGCATCATTCAAAGCTTGTCAAGATGGTGTTACAACAGATACTGTTTTTGAAACTCTAATATCAGAAAAAGATAATATAAATAAACCTTTAGTTTTTCTTGTGTATTATAATTTAGTTTTTGCATATGGAATAGATAATTTCATAAAAAAATCTGTTGAGGCTAATATTTCAGGGATTATAATACCTGATTTACCTTATGAAGAAGCAGAAGAATTTGTTGCGAAACTTAGAAATGCGAATATTTCATTTATTCCACTTGTTAGTGTTACATCTGAGAATCGTATTCCAAAGCTTGTTTCTCAAGGAGATGGATTCATTTATGCAATAGGTTCATTAGGTGTCACTGGAACAAAACCTGTTTCGCTTGATAGATTGGAAGGATTCGTTAAAGAAATTAGAGAACATACAAATTTACCAATTGCACTAGGATTTGGGATTAAAAGCAATGATGATGTTAATGTATTAAGAGACTATGCTGACGGTGTAATTGTTGGTACTAGTATTGTCAATTTAACAACTACAAATGATTTAGAACTTACAGTTAAAGGGGTAAATGATTTATTCAAATAAAATTCATCTTAAAACAAAAGCAGAGAATGTCGTTAAGACCCCTCTGCTTTTAATATACTTATTTAATTTTACTGTCCTACAATTTCAGGTTTTTTAGGTATTATTATTGCACATATTATATATGCAAGTAATCCACTTCCACCCATTACTCCAAATATTACCCACGCCAATCTTATTAATGTTGCATCAACATGAAAATGCTCTGCAATTCCACCACAAACTCCTGCAAGCATTTTATCTTCTGATGATCTGTAAATTTTTTTAATTTCTTCCATTTTAATCCCTCCAAACGATTAATCCATTGCTAATTGGTACATACATATTATATCACGTTTTATAAAAATTTTCTTATATCATTTGAAATTATTAATAGCATTAACCCCATTAATAATACAATTCCTACAAAATGTAGTTTCTCTTCTATTTTCTTATTTACTTTTATACCAACCAATTCTAGTAACACAAATATTAGTCTTCCTCCATCAAGTGCTGGTATTGGTAGCAAATTCATAAGACCAATATTTATTGATAGCAATACGAATAAGTTTAATAGTGCAAAATATCCTGCTTGATTAACAACTTGCCCAACAACACTTGTTAATCCTACCGGCCCAGTAACCTCATTCATCGATACTTTTCCTGTAACTAACATTCCGAGTCCATCAACCATCATTTTTAAATATTGTCCAAATGTGTAGAATGCTATTTTAACTCCTTCTAATACACCTATTTTTTTAGGTAACTCTGTTGTTATTCCTAATCTCACAATGCTTTGATTTTTCTCATCCCTCATTAACTTTATATTTTCTTTTACTACTTTATTATTTCTTATGACTTCTACTTGGATTTCTGTATCTTTATATCCCTTTGAAGCAATCTCTTCAGTTATAATAGACAGATCTTTTAAGTTTTTTACTGATTTACCGTCTAATGATACAATCTTGTCTCCTGGTATAATTTTATCTTTTATATATGATTTCTCAGATACCTCATTTACAATTGTAGGTATAAATTTTGAAGGCACTTCTTTAAACCCTAAAACTAATACATATATTACAAGTATTGCGGATAGAAAATTCATTACAACACCTGCAACCAAAACTACGAATCGCTTAACTGGGGATTGAGAATTAAATCCATTTTTTACAACTTTACTAGGATCGTCTTCTATTTGCATACCATCTATATTTACAAACCCACCTAAAGGTAGTGCTCTTATTGAATAATTTGTTTCTCCTTTTTTTATTGATATTAGTTTTGGTCCCATCCCTATTGCAAATTCTATAACTGGCATCTTAAATGCTTTTGCAGTGATAAAATGACCAAATTCATGTAATAATATTATTAGTCCTAGTAATATTATTGTTATTATTATGCTCATCATTTTTGTAATCCCCCTAAAATTATTTGATTTCTAAAAAATGGTAAGACTAGGAAACCCCTAAAACTTACCATATATATATTATTTTTATTTTTTATTATAATAAAGATTTCTTACCACTAGCATCTTCCATAGTTGTATCAACATCTTCGTATCCTATTCCACTTGGAATTGATGTAAATACTTTATCTGTTATTTTTGATAAATGAGCATCCATTGCATATGCTGTACCACTGACAAAATCTATAACTCTCTGACCTGTTTCGAATCCTAAAAATTCTAAACTAAATGTCACAACTTTTCTTTCTTTTATTGAGTCAGATATTAATCTTGAATCTTCAAAAGTTTTAGGTCTTATTATAGATACGTAGCTTACTTTCATTTTTCCTACATCCTCTCTTTTCTGATTACCAAAGATACTTACTATTTTTCTATTATCTTCATTGTTACTCGAATCATTATTGTGCATTTTAGGTTGTGATACTTGTTTTGGAGTTTCTTCCTCCATCACTTCATCTTCAACATCACCGAACATTTCTAAAAATTTCTTAAACACATTATCCTCCTTGTTTACTCAAAAAGTTTTGAGCCTATTCTTAATATTGTAGCACCATTTTTTAGTGCCTCTATGTAATCATTTGACATCCCCATAGAAAGTTCTTCTAACTCTGGGTACTTGTCTTTTGTCTCTTTCAATAAATTGAAGAGTGTCGAAAAACATATTTCTATTTCACTACTATTCCCAATGTATGGAGCCATTGTCATAAAGCCTTTTATGGTAATATTTTCAAATTTAAAATATTCTTCTTGATTTTTTTTAAATTCTTCTATACTTAGTCCTGCTTTACTTTCTTCTTCCGAAACATTTATCTGCAACAACACATTTAAGTGCCTCTTTGCTTCAAGCGCTTTTTGGTTTAATTCTTCTAATAACTCCAATGTGTCAACAGAATGTATTAAGTTCACATTAGCAATTATATACTTTATTTTGTTTTTTTGCAAGCGTCCTATAAAATCCCACTTCACTTTTTCTAAATTACATTCTTTAATTTTATCTCTATAAACTTGTGCTTTATTTTCTCCAAAATAATTAAATCCCCATTCAATAAGCCTTTTTTGATTTACGATATCAAAATATTTTGATACAAATAATATTTTTACTTTTTCAGGATATGGAGAATACTTGTTTATTTCATTCAAAATTTGATTATAATTTTCAATGATTTTTTCTTTTATTAATTGCACTTGTTTTCCTCCATTAGAATGATTTATTAGCTCTATATAAATTCAACGAAAACATCATTTGCTAGAAACACACCTTTATATGTAAGTCTTACTCTGTCATTTTCTAAAACTAACAATTGTTTTGAAATCAATTTATTTATTGCTTCATCATTTTTATCATAAATTATCCCTTTATCTACTCTTCTCAATCCTAACATTTTAGAAAGTTTCACCTTTTCTGTTTCATCTATTTCTTCTATAGTTTCTATATCAATTGGCCTTATCCCCATTTTTATATCTTCATAGTATTTATAGATTTTCTTTTTATTACTATATCTTTTACCTTCAAAATAACTTGATGCTCCTGACCCTACACCTATAAATTCTTTATTATCCCAGTACTTTGAATTGTGAATTGACTCGAATCCTGGTTTGCAAAAACTAGATATCTCATAATGAATATAGCCTTCATTTGTAAGAGTTGTTATTATTTCCTCAAACATTTCCGCTTCTAAGTCTTCTGAAATTTCACTTAATTTACCTTCTTTTCTTTGCTTCCAAAAATACGTGCCTTCCTCCCATATTAAAGAATATATAGAAATATGATTTGGCCTTAATTCTTTTATTTTCTCCAAATCATTTCGAAGCTCTTCGATCGTTTGATTCGGCGTTGCAAATATCAAATCAAGTGATATGTTATCAAATCCTGATTTAATTGCATTTCTGTATGTTTCAATTGCATCTTCCGCACTATGATCTCTACCTAATGTCTTAAGTATCTTATCATTGAAGCTTTGAGTTCCTATGCTTAACCTATTAATTCCCAACTTTCTTAATTCTTGAAGATTTTGTAAAGTCATATTTTTAGGATTCAATTCTAATGTTATCTCTGAATCTTCTTTATACTGTATACTATTCATTATTGATTCTATACTCTTTAAAGAAAGAAGGGACGGTGTCCCTCCTCCAAAATATATGCTTGTATACTCTATTTTTGGGTAAAGTTTTATTTCTTCAATAATATTTTTTGTATAGAAATCAAATTCGTGATCCATATTAATGAAAGTCCAAAAATCGCAGTAATTACATTTTTTATTACAAAATGGTATATGTATGTATAACGCATCCATGCTCTATTTCCATTCTAATTTCAAATTTTTATAATTTCAGTGTTGCTACAAATTTTTCCATAGTTTCATTTAATTTTTTTTCTACTTCTTCTTTAGTTGGTGCATTTACACTAAAGTAAAACTTAATTTTAGGTTCTGTTCCCGATGGTCTTGCTGTGATGTAAGTATCATCTTCTAGAACAAATTGTATTACATTTTCAACTGGTAATAAAATATCTTTTTCTTCACCTGTCGCAACTATCAATTCTTTTTTAGTTTTGAAATCTCTCTTTATTTTTATATTTTTATCTATTGTTCTATCTTTTACTGTTTCTCTTAATTCAGTCATTAAATTTGCCATTTTTTCTATTCCATCTTTACCAGTTAATGTAACTGATTTTATTCCTTCTAAATAGTAACCAAATTCTTGATATAATTTTTGTAATTCTTTATAAATAGAAGTTCCTTTAGAATTATAAAACGCTGCCATTTCTGCAATTAATAATGATGAAACAATTGCGTCTTTATCTCTTGCATGCGTTCCAATTAAATATCCGTAACTTTCCTCAAATCCTAAAATATATGTCCCATCTATTTCTTTGTTTTCAAATTGCCTTATTTTTTCTCCAATATATTTGAATCCTGTTAATGTTTTAATTACTCCTACATTTTTTGCAGGTGCAACAACATCTATCATAGGTGTTGAAACTACTGTTGTTATTACTTTTCCATTTGCTGGGATATCTTTTTTATTATTTAATATATATTGTAATAATAATAATCCTACTTGGTTTCCATTAGGATAATACCATTCATTTTTATCATCTTTAACAGCTATACCTATTCTATCTGCATCCGGATCATTTGCCATTACTAATTCTGCTCCTACTTCATCAGCAGTCTTCACACCTAGCGCAAATGCTGCAACTTCTTCTGGATTTGCATATCCAACAGTTGGGAATGTTCCATCTGGTACAATTTGTTCTTTAACAACTACATAATTAAATCCTAAATCAGTAAGTACTCTTTCCATTGGTCTTCCACCTGTACCATGTAATGGTGTATAGACAATTTTAAAGTTTTCTTTTCCAGGAATTTCTTTGTTTAGAACTTGTTTTTTTACTTCAGTTATATAATCATCATCTATTCTTCCATCTAGTTCTATTATTAATCCTCTTGCTTTTCCTTCATCTTCACTCATAACTTTAACTTGATCAAATGACTCTATTTTATTTACTTCTTCAACAATTAATGTTGCATGTGGCTCTACAACTTGTGCCCCATCATCCCAATATGCTTTGTATCCATTATATTCAACAGGATTATGACTTGCTGTTATTACTACCCCTGCCATACAATTTTTATATCTCACACCGTATGATAATTCTGGTGTTGATCTTAAATCACTATATACGTAGGCTTTAATTCCATTTGCAGCCATAACTCTTGCAGTATTCATTGCATATTCTTTTGATCCAATTCTACAATCATGGGCAATTATTATCCCTTTACCTCTAGCAGAATCGTCATTTACTCTTAACATATAATTTGCCAGCCCTTGAGTTGCTCTTCTTATAACATATTTGTTAATTCTGTTTGTGCCTAACCCTCTAACTCCTCTTATTCCACCTGTTCCAAATGTTAAATCTTTGTAGAAACAATCCTCTAATTCTTTTTCATTATCTACGAGTTTTTTTAAGTCTTCCTTATCTTTCTCATCAACTGAAGGTGAATTTAACCATTCATCATACTTTTTCATAAAATCCATAAAAATTTCCTCCCAACATTTTTCACTACTTTTTGTCTATATTACTATACATGTATATTTTACCATATATTTTTAAAAAAGGTAGTTTTTTTGTTTGTTTTTTTTGTTTTTTTCAAAAAAAAATGTCTGATTATTCAGACATTTATATTTTATTATCTATTTTTTAGAATAATCCTGGAATGTTTACTCCACCAGTAACTACTTCCATTTCTTTTTCTGCCATTTCTTCTGCTTTTGTCATTACTTCATTTACTGCTGATAATATCAAATCAGTAATTATTGATGCATCTTCTTCACTCACTGCATCTTTTAATACATCTAAAGAAATAGTTAAATCTACAATTTCTTTTTGCCCATTAGCTTTAACAGTTATTGCTCCTCCTGCTACAGATGTTTCAACAAATTTATCTTTTAAACCTTCTTGAATTTTCAACATCTCTTGTTGCATTACTTGCGCTTGTCTTATTATATCTTGCTGACTATTAGCTGATCCGCCAGTATTTGGTTTTTTTAATTTTCTAACCATCTTGTGTTGCCTCCTGAAATATCAATTTTAATATTTATTTTTATTTTATCTATAAAAAAGTGGTGGTGAGAGAAGGATTCGAACCTTCGAAGGCTGAGCCGTCAGATTTACAGTCTGATCCCTTTGGCCACTCGGGTACCTCACCACAATACATGTTTTTTATAAAATACATGTTTAAAAAAAAATGGTGCCGCTTATCGGATTCGAACCAATCACCTGCTGATTACAAGTCAGCTGCTCTACCAAATGAGCTAAAGCGGCACATCAATCAATTAAGATTTCTGTAAATATTTAAATGGCGGAAGTGACGAGACTCGAACTCGCGACATCTTGCGTGACAGGCAAGCACTCTAACCAACTGAGCTACACCTCCATAAAAATGGTGGTCACAATTGGGCTCGAACCAATGACCCCCTGCTTGTAAGGCAGGTGCTCTCCCAACTGAGCTATGCGACCGTATTATGAATAATTAAAGAAATTTGGTAGGCCCTAGGAGAATTGAACTCCTGTTTTCGAGATGAAAACCCGATGTCCTGACCACTAGACGAAGGGCCCAAAATTATTATCTTTAAATTTGTCCTAATTGTTTATTTCTCTTAGAGACAAGAAGAATAATATCATATATATATAAAACTGTCAATACTTTTTTACTTTCTTTTTTTATTTTTTTTTTTCACTCTAAAAAAGTGTATTATATAATGCTTTATTGTTAGCATTATGTAAACTTAAATTTGAAAAAAATGTAGTAAAATGCTATAATTCCACAGGAGGTATTTATGAACTTAACTAAAATTGTAAAACAATTTCTCATTTTCACACTTAAAGAAATTTATTCTTTTTTTCTAAAACTATTTTTATTCTTTGCTCTTTTGGCACTTTTAATTATAATTGTTTCAGTCGCAGTAGTATCTAAACAGAAAGAATCTATTAATAATAACTATTCTTACATTATGCTGTCACCTACAAATTTAACAGATGACAAACTTCAAACAAATCTGCTTAAAAATGCAAAACAGAATATTTCTTTTAGAGATTTGACAATAGGTATAGAAACTGCAGCAAAAGATCAAAAAATAAAAGGGATTATTATAGATCTTGATAGAGTTTTATTGACTTCTTCTAATATTGAAGAGCTTACTCCAAAACTTGAAGCATTTAAAAAAGCAAATAAGAAAATTTATGCATATGGTTCATATATTGATAATCAAAACTATTCGTTAGCACTTAATGCAGATGAAATAATTATGGTTCCTTCATCTTCTGCGAGCATATCTATAACAGGTTATCATTACTCTAATTTATACATGAAGAAACTTTTTGATAATCTAGGTATAAATTTCGAAGTTATACATATTGGTGATTACAAATCATATGGAGAAAATTATAATAAAGAAACAATGTCCGATGGTTTAAAATCCGAATTAACACGTATTTTGGACACTAGATTGAATACTTTTACTAAATCTATATCTCAAAATAGAAAATTAGATTTACAAACTATAAATACAAAACTTTTAAATGGTGATTTAGCACTTCAAACACCATTTTCGGCAAGAGATAATGGGCTTATTGATAAATTAGAATATTTTGGTCAATTCTTGTCAAGAATTGGTGCAAAAGAGGAAGATGTTATAGATATCTACTCTTATTTATCTATCAAAACTCCTCTTAAAGAGCATGCAAAAGATAAAATAGCAATAATATATGCAGAAGGGCCAATTACTTATCTTGAAACTTCTGGTGGAGATATAGTTATTACTCCAGAAAATATTTCTCAAAAATTGTCAGAATTAAATAAAATTTCTAATTTAAAAGGTGTCGTTCTAAGAGTTAATTCTCCTGGCGGATCTGCTTTAGGTGCTGAAATGATATATAAAGCACTTTCTGATATTCAAGTTCCTATTTATGTTTCTATGGGTTCAACTGCAGCTTCTGGTGGATATTATATTTCAATGTCTGGAGATAAGATTTTTGCAGATAAAAGTACAATAACAGGATCAATTGGGGTTGTTAGTATTCTACCTAAAGTTAATAAAGGTGCAGAAAAATATGGTGTCAATAGCAGTTCTATTAATAAAGGCAAATACTCTGATGTTTATGATCCATTTACACCATTAGATGATGATTCACGTAATAAAATTACACAATCAATGACAGAAACATACAAAGAATTTAAATCTAGAGTTACTACAAACCGTAAAATTTCTGATGCAAAATTAGAAACATTAGCTCAAGGTAGAATTTGGTTAGGTGAAGAAGCAAAGTCAAATGGATTAGTTGATGAAATTGGTTCTCTTGATGATACCATTAAAGCTTTAGCAAAAACATTAAACTTAACATCTTATGAAGTTATAGATGTTTATTCAAACGAATCATTTAATGATTTAATATCAAGATTTTTAGGTAGGTTTGGAGCAAGTATTTCTACTTCTACCAGTGCACCTGCAGAAATTATAAAAGTTATGGATAAATATAAATTTGTTGAACAAA